>JAFQKZ010000110.1 GCA_017414725.1 Clostridia bacterium | reverse complement strand
GATATTTTTTACGCAGATTTAAGTCCGGTGGTGGGCTCGGAGCAGGGCGGGGTGAGGCCTGTATTGATAGTGCAAAATGACCTAGGGAATAAACATAGTCCGACGGTTATAGCGGCGGCGATAACGAGTCAAGATACTAAGTCTAGTTTACCGACGCACATAAATATATCAGCGGGGTGTACGGGTCTGGATAAAAATTCTGTAGTTTTGCTGGAGCAGATTCGCACGATAGATAAAAAGCGGTTAAGAGAAAAGCGAGGTGTAGCGGATCAAAGTGCGATGAACAAAGTTGATCAGGCTCTGTCTATAAGTTTCGGATTACTTAAAAACACAGGATTTACATATTAAAATATATAATTATTTTTCAAAATTACAGTAAATTTGCATATAAATAATTGCTTTTGAATTATTATTTAGGTAAAAATTAATGGAAATACGCAAAATCGCGTGCTATAATACGAAATATATTCAAAATAGCAAAAAATATTTTCCAAAGTTCATAAAATATATCTAAAATAACTGTATTTTTAGATATACAAGCTCAGGGGGTGGGAGAATTTTGAAGTAAAGGGGAGTATTTAGTTGAATTATGCAGATAAAAATCAAAAATATAAACAGAAAGATATAAAATCTAAGAATTCAAGTAAAAACAACTCTTTAGATTATTACATGACGCGGAGTTTGCCTGAAAAGACATGGTGGACTCGAGAAAATAAAAATATAGATCACATGAAAAACGAATTTCTTGAGAAAGATATTAAAACTTCTGAGATAATTCCTGAGAATATGAGAAAAACTAGAAATACACCTGATAATTTAGGATATTTTGATACTAAATTTGGGACGGTTTCAGTAGGATACAAGAAATTTAATAAAAAGACAGATTTGATTTTTTCTGTGATACCCGAAGACGTTAAGCAAGAGAGCTTAGTGAAATCTTATGATTTAAATGACCCAAAATGTTATTTAAATACTGAGAAGAAACGAAACAAAAAGTTCAAATTTAGTAAATTAAGTTTCAGATATGATCCTGATACTGAATTAATTACGAAATTTGAAAAAGATAATGACGGATATTATGATACTGAACAAAATTTGTTATATCAGGACGAACTTGAAGAAGATAATATAGAAAATCTAAAAAATAATAATTTGTGGAGCACTTCTAAAGAACGTCATGAAATATCCAAACAAATTAATTTATCAAAAAATATCAAAGAAGAAAAAAATAGAGATAACAAAGAATTTGTAAATAATCTCAAAGAATTTATTAAAAAATTCAAGAAAAGTGAACTTAGAAAAATGATAGACTCTGATGAATTTATATCACGGAGCAAGAGAACGAAAAATATAAATAATAATTTAGATTTGGTGTTAATTAAGAAGAGAAGAGAATTATTGGAAAATATATTTAATATAAAACTAGATAATATAACACAGAGAAAAATAGAAGAAATATTTGAGAAATTAATAATAAGAGTACTGGAAATTATAAGTTAATAAATCAGAATAACGATAAATTAGAGTTCATTTCTCTATTTTATATGTTATATAAAGCACTAGTCTTTAGATTTTCAACAGTAGAAAGGAGTTGAAAGGTTCTTGCTAGTTGATAGTGAGGAACCGAGATGATTATGGCAGAATATTTATCTCCGGGAGTTTATGTTGAGGAATTTGATAGTGGCCCTACCCCGATGCAAGGTGTTGGAACAAGCATAGGGGGATTTATTGGTGTAGCTGAAAAAGGACCGATATCCGGTGCACCTGTGTTAGTAACGGGTCCGGCGGATTTTAGTCGGAAATTTGGAGGTTATTTACAAGAGAGTGAGTTTGGCGAATATAGATACCTAGCTCACGCAGTAAATCACTTTTTTATTAATGGTGGTACAAAGGCGTTTGTAATGCGTGTAGCTCCGCCGGATGCAGCTACAGCAAAGGCTGAATATGCCGAAGGCAAAGAAGGTCTTCTTGAAATTAGCGCAAGAAGTCCGGGAGCATGGGGAAATTCTATAACTATAAAATTTAGTGCAGCCAGTGGAAGCAAAACGCAGGCTTTAGAAAATTTAGGTAAATCACAGTACAGATTAAAAAGTACTGCAGGATTTAGCGTTGGTGACGTAGTAGCAGTAGAAGGTGAAGACGAGCCAAGATACGGAGTTGTTACGCACGTTTCAGGTGATGTAGTAACTTTCAAAGATGAGTTCAAAGGCACTGTAGTTGACACAGGTTTATTGCCAAAAGTGACTCTCAGAGTATGTGAATTAGACGTAATTATCGAACAAGATGAAACTGTTGAAAAATACCCGGGTGTTTCTTTCAATGTATTATTACCAAGTTTTATAGAGAAAGCTATAGCTAAATCTGAGCTGGTAAGTTTGAGAGCAAAACCCGTAGAAGACGCTATAGAGCCAATAGACGTAATTAAACAAATTTATGATTCTGAATCTGAAGATGAAATAAAGATTTGTTTAACCGGCGGTAAAAACGGTACAGCAGGGGCACTTACAGATGCTGATTTTATCGGAAAAGACGAAGGGCCGGGCTCCAGAACAGGTATACAAGCATTCTTAGATAACTCAGATGTCAGTATTATGGCTGTTCCGGGAATAGTAAGCCCAAATGTACAGTTATCTTTAGTATCTCATTGCGAGAAATTAGCAAGTAGATTTGCTGTATTAGACATGCCAAAAACTTCTAAGACTGTATCTGATTTATTGCAACACAGAGATATAGTCGATAGTGATTACTGTGCTATGTACCATCCGTGGTTACAAGTATTTGATCCGTTAGACAAGAAAAATACTTTTATACCGCCGTCAGGTTCTGTAATGGGAATTTATGCCCGCAGTGATAATAACAGAGGTGTTCATAAAGCTCCTGCAAACGAAGTAGTTGCAAATTGCACAGGATTATTTGTAAATTACAACGTAGCAGAACAAGATTTGTTAAATCCCAAGGGAGTAAATTTAATCAGAAAATTCCCGGGAGCAGGTATTAGAGTATGGGGAGCGAGAACAGCTTCTTCTAAAGCACTCTGGAAATATATCAACGTACGTAGATTATTTATATATATTGAAGAGTCGATTAAAGCTAATACAAACTGGGTAGTGTTTGAGCCCAACGATGCACCGTTATGGTCGCGAGTAACCAGAACTATAGAAATATTCTTAGAGGGTATCTGGAGATCGGGAGCGCTTGTAGGAGCATCACCGTCCGAAGCGTTTTTTGTAGACATCGGGCCTAACACTATGACAAAAGATGACATTGACAATGGAAGATTAATATGTGTAATAGGTGTCGCGCCTGTTAAACCTGCTGAATTTGTAATCTTTAGAATTACACAGAAAACAGGAGAATAATTAATTTTCGAAAAATAAAATTCTGAAAGGAGATTGATTAAATATGGCAGAAGGAGTAGCAACAACCGGTATACAGCCTTTGAGTGGTGCAACAGAAGTATTGACTACTGAAAATTTTGGTCTGCAGGGTCCGTTAAGAGGCTTTAGATTTACTGCAGCTTTTGAAGGGCTGGGTACATCTTCGTTTAAAAGCGTAACGGGATTTTCTGTAAACGTAGACTCTTCGACTTATAGAGAAGGCGGATCTACTTACTTGACCGCAAGAAAATTACCGGGCTTGGTAAACTATGACGATATAAGTTTAGAAAAAGGCTTATACTCAAATCCGTTGTTATATAATTTCTTTAACGGATTTTTGGAGGGTAACAGTTTCAAGCCTGTAAACGCGAAAATTATTATTTACGATAACGCCGGACAACCTACGGCAAGTTGGACCGTAATTAACGCATGGCCGACTTCGTATAGATCCGGAGATTTAAGTGCGGAAGATTCTTCAATATTGGTTGAAAGCTTGACACTTGCTCACGAGGGCATAAGAAGAGATATTACAGTCGCAGCGGGTTAGTTTATCGGATTGGGTGAACTTACTAGGGGAGTGAATAGTTATGTTGACTAATTTTAATAAAATGTTAAAAAAACTTGATAATCAGGATGTTGAACATTGTATTGACCAATATTATGGATCGTACTTACCGTTAGGTAAGTTAATCAGAAATTTAGAGCAGTCATTATTAGGTGAGAAAAATATGACTCTGACTCAGATATATATCGACGGGGTGTCGAAAAAAAGAAAGTTGTTCGACATGCTGAGCGATATTAAAACCGAAGTGATGACCTGTCTATCGACTCGGATAGCAGAACTGACTGAAGGGGATAGAAACAAATTATTAGGAGATGTGCAGGAACTTTTCGATTCGATGACGGAGTATGCACGCAAAAAAAGTAACTCCAAAGCCATCGATTTACTGTAAAGTAAAAAGCGAACATGTGCTCTTCGACATTGTGGTTTCTGTGTATCTAACTTCAAAAAAACCTGAAGATTTAAGTGCGGAAGATTCTTCAATATTGGTTGAAAGCTTGACACTTGCTCACGAGGGCATAAGAAGAGATATTACAGTCGCAGCCGGTTAATAAATATATTTCTCTCCGTGATTATTTAATAATTTTAATTTTCGCGGAGAGATATTATCCAAAAAAATTTATAAATTTTAGTTTTTTATAATTTTAGAAAGAGTGGTTAATTTATGGCCGATAGCAAGAATGCTAGTGCTTTTGATACAGAATTTCAGTTTGAGCTTCCCAAGGGATACGTAGACAAAAACGGTGATGTCCACAAAACAGGTGTTATGAGATTAGCTAACGCAGCAGATGAAATAATACCGCTGAACGACCCAAGAGTTAAAATGAACCCCGGTTATTTAAGTATATTATTATTAGAAAGAGTAATCGTAAAACTTGGGAAACTCAAAAAAGTAGATGCTCATGTGATAGAAAGTTTATTCACAGCAGACATGAATTATTTACAAGATTTATATCAAAAAATAAACGCTGTAGAACCTCCCAGCATGAACGTAATATGTCCACATTGCAATAAAGAGTTCAGGTCTGAAGTGCCTTTTTTCGCGGAAGCCTGAGGAGTTATCCTACAGAGGTTTTATATGAAGAGATAGCTTTTCTGGCTTATTATTTTCATTGGTCGAGACAAGAGATTATGTTATTACCGCATAGAGAAAGAATAAAATTTTGTTCTGAGATCTCGAGTATTAATAAAAAAATGAACGCAGAATCCGGTAATACGAGAAAAAATATTTTCGATATAGATTAAATAAGTTAAATAAGTTAAATAAATAATATTTTTGGGGGTGACGGAATTGGCTGGATTGGTAGGTAGCGGTTCATATCAAACTAACGAAGACGGGGGGAAAAGCTTAGCCAGGCCAAGTTTGGATGTTTCAGCCGTACGTGACATAAATGACTTAACAATGGCGTTTAATTTTATAGTTACGCTGAATGAATTTACTTTTGGGTTTCAGAGCGTATCAGGATTATCTGTAGAACGAGCCACGGAAACTCGTGCAGAAGGCGGAGTGAACGATCATGGTATATTATGTGGGATGCCAAACACAGGATCTTTTACGCTTACTTTTAAACGAGGAATGTTATTGCGTACATCTGAGCTGGTAAACAAAGCTGCACGTATAGCTGCATCTGTGATACCCAGTATCGGAACAAGAAGAATGCGTATGTTGGCTATAGCTTCCATAGATCCTCAGACCGCGCTAGAGCAAGGCCCGGCTATAGGTGTTATACAAGTTTTTAACAGAGAACGAACACATTTAAGAGGGCTGTATTCTTTTTTCTCGTTAGGAATGACAAGCTGGCGTGCCGATGATTTAGACGCTACAAACGGTTCAGTGTGGTGTGAAGAAATTACAATCGCACATACCGGTCTTACAAGACATCCGTTACAATTTAAAGCCAACATAGACGTAACTAATCCCGAAGATAATCAAGATAATACTGAAACAGCTGAAAAAAATTCTCAGCAAGAACTTCAAAAACAATCTGAAGAAAAAGAAAAATCTGAGGCTCAAGACCAGATAAATAAATCTCAAGAAGAAATAAATAATCTTGAAGAACAAAATAAAAAACAAGCTGCAGAATTAGAAGAATTAAAAGCAAAACTTGCAAGCTTACAGAATAATTAAATTTAAAAATAATATTTTTGGGAGGGTGAATAATTTTGGGTTCAAATACTGAGCAAATTCAAGAATTACAAGCTCTTATAGAACAAAAAAGTACTGAGTTACGGGAAACAAATAATAAATTGGAGCAGGAAAAACAAAAACTCAGTCAAGCTAAAAATATTTTATTAAAATATCGTGTCGGAAAATTATTTACTCGCCGAGAGTTAAAAGAACTCGAACAGAACAGACTTGAGCAAGAAAAATTAAAATTTGAGCAAGAAAAATTAAACATAAAAACTATTACTAAAAATAAGTTCGAAGAAGCTCGAAAGATAAGACTTGAAGCTCAAGATAAAATTTTAATAGAGCGGGCAATACTTGAAAAGCAAGCTCAAACAATAGAAAAAAAAGCTATAGAGCATGAGATTTATGTAATGAACTGTATATTGCATGACAAACAAGAAAGTTATGAAAATGTACTCGTCAATAAAATTTGCAGTGAATTGAATTTGAGAAACAATCAAAAAAAATTATATTCTGAAAATTTTTCAGATAGCTGCAAAAAATTAAAAAAAGAAATCCGTGATATAAAACTAAAAATATTTGAATCTAATTTAAGACTAAATAATTATTATTAAAATAAATTGGATGGTGCAAGTATTGAATTCTATAAATTCTGAAAAAACTAATTCTTTGCAAAAAATAAAGCCATCTTTAAATTTAATTTCTTTGAAATATAATAATAATTTCTGTAATAAAATTTTGCAGAAAAACAGCGTAAATTTTGATAATAATATAAATAATTTTCGTGATTCGCAAGAACCAAGTAATTTAATATATGATTTATCAAGAATACCTGTTTCGAATACAGAAGCTTTTTCGACTATTATAGATTTATTGTTACAGTTACGTGCCGCTCAAGATGATCAAAATATAACTGTACAGAATAATACAGTATTAAAAGAACAGATAATAAATCAATTAAAAAACGAGATATTACGTGTCAGCAATAAATTAACCAAACAACAAATAAAAGACTTAGAAGTAGTATCGAGTAATAATTTCGATCCGAAAGAACTTACAGATTTATTAAATTCTTTTATAAATATTTCAAAAAAAAAATCTCAATCTCCAGAGTCACTAGCAGAGAAAGTCTTACGTACTCATAAAACAAGAGATTTAATATTAAAAGAAAATTTTACTAGTTATAAAAATATAATTAGTAGATTTTCGCTACAAGAAAATAAAATATTAAATTCTGTATTGGAACACAGAGTTCCTGAGAAAAAATCAGATAATATAATTCCTGAACAAAAACTTGAACCTGAAAAATTTAAGATTCAAGATAAAAAAACAAAAAATATAAAACGAAAAAATTTAAAAACGCAGAAGTATTTAGAAAATAAACAAAATATAAAAATTACAGAGCAAAATATCAATAAAAATATTTTTGAAGTACTTGAATCTGTACTTCCTGTGATTAAGTTAAAAAATAAAATCTCAGAAATAAAACTTGCAAGCAAAACAAAATTATTTGTAAAAAAATTCATAGATAAAAAAATTAGTAAAATTTTACCGTCCGAAACTGAACTCGTAGATAAAATTATCAGAAAATCTCAAATACAAGAACTGAAAGAAAATATAAATTTAAAACATACAGAATATGCTCAGGACAGGTCTAAGTATCAAAGAGAAATAAAAAATATAAATACTCAAATAAAAAATATTCAAGATTCTAAAATTATTTCTCGGAAAGTTACAGATATACTAAAAAACACAAGAACAAGTAATTTAAATATAGAAAATATAGTCAAGAAAAATATTAATAAATTTATGTTTAACAAAGAAAATACTTCAGGAATAAAATTAATTTCTGAGAATATTTTCAAAGAACTTTCAAATAATCAAAGAAATCTTAAATATAAATTTATTAATAAGAAATTTGTTAATTTAACTCAAAATCAAGATTTAAATAAAACTCGTGAAAATATAAATATAGAACACAAAATAAATAAAATTAACAAAACAGAAAATATATCAGAAAATTACAATAAAATAAATCAAACGAAAATATTAAAAAATAATAATATTATAAAAAATCAAAATAATAAAATTTCGAATATTTTAAGTCAGGAATCTGTAAATAAAATACATAGAAAAATAAATAATAGTAATTTAAATATTATAGAAAAATTAGATAAAGAAATTATAAGTCCTGAGAAAATAGATATTTATAAAAATATAATTACTCGAGATTTCGAGAGAAAATACGAGAATATACTAAATTTTGCGAAATATAAAAATATATATAAATTATTAAATAAAAATAAATTTGAAATTAGTAAAAATAAATATTTTGACAAATCAAGAGTTTTAGATATTCCGGGTAGAACCAGAATATTTAAAATAAATCAAGATATAAAAATTAGTTCAGATAAAATATTAAAAAATATAAATAAACCTGAGATTTTTGAAATAGACAAGTCTCATATAATTCACAAAATAATAAAAACTCCGCAGAATCTTGAGAAAAACAAAAATAAACTTGCTCAAGATTATATAGAAGAAAATCACGAGCCGAATATAATTATAGAAAAAAAAGTTGAGCACAAACAAGATAATAATATAAATACAAAAGATCTCGAAAAAAATATATTATCTCAGACTTTGAATAAAGACGAAATAGTAGATTTGATAGAGTCTTATATGAAAAACATAAATATTAATTCTATTTCAAGTGTAGTCATAGACAAAATAGAACGTAAAATTAGTATAAATAACAGACGCCGCGGGATTATTTAATAATTTTACAAAAATATAAAAATTATAGAGAGGAGTTACAGAATGATAAACGATAGTGTTTTCGAGAAATATACTAACAAAAATAGCGCAGGGTTATATCCTGTAGCTGCTATGAAGCTTGGCAATAAAGAATGGGATTCGGATGACGGAGTAGTAATTACGAATATAGAAATAAATACTAACGTGTGGGGAGAAGCCGGAAGTTGCATAGTCGAAGTAAAACTAAACGATGCTTTAGATAATTTGATAAAAAAAGAAATAGAATCTCCCAAAGAATTTTCGAAGATAAAACCCGGTATAGATTTCGAAGTATATTTGGGATACTTAAAAGAGTCTGACGATAAGATAAAAACAAAGCAACTAACGCCAGTATTTAAGGGCTATATATCAAAGTTCGAAAAAATAATACAGAACGGTTCTATGAGCGTAGTTATTTATGGCATGGACGGGCTCATGTGGTTAATGTCGAATTTAAAAACAGAATTAAAAAAGAACAAAACAAAATTTTCTGCGGTTATGAATGAGTTGTTGGGGAAATATTCTTCTAAATTTAAAAAATCTGTGAGTATTAAGGGGGAAGTAGCATGCGGTAGTGATATATATCAGGATAACGAAAGTGATTTTGATTTTCTCAAACGCATATGCGAAAAAATAGGTTGTTTGATTTTTGTTAGCAACGGAAAGTGTTTTGTATCTCCGCCGTCCGGGATAAACAACGGAAAACAATTAACTGTACAGTATGATAAGACTCATATATATTACGTAAAAACTGCAGTAGATGTTTTGGGGATACCGAAAAAAGTCACAGTCGTAGGAATAGACTCTAAAGACTATAACAAACAAGTGAAATCACAAATACAAAAAGTTTCAGGTGCTTTGGGTAAGGGCAAGGAGTTAAATGCTTTGTCATCAAATATTACAGCAAATAACGAGATTATAATTATAGATAATACGGTAGCTTCTGCTAATGAAGCGAAGTCTTATGCGGAAGCTGTATTAGAATTAAAAGAATTAAAAGCTGTAGAAACAGAAATTAAATGTATTGGATATCCTGAATTTTTGCTTGGCCAGAAAATAACTTTAAAAAAATTTGGGGACCCGACAGACAATAATTATATAATCACAGAACTGGAGCATCGATTTGAACAAGATAGTGACGGTGTTCCGCAGTATGAAACACGTATGATCTTGAACGCGAACAAAGTGAATTTACAGAAAAAATAATTTTAATTTTATAAAAATTTATTTAGTAGGGGGTAAAAAATATATGTTTGGAAGCAGTGCTTTAAGTAAAGGGGTATCTGTTCTTAGAAAAGCAAAAGTCATTGAAGTAGGAAACGACAAAACAAATTTAAACAAAATCAAAGTACAGTTTATGGATGACCCTAACAAGACTACAGTAGATGCAGAAATATTAACTTGGTTCGCGGGGCAAAAAAATAGCGGATCTGTTTCTTTACCGCAAAAAAACGATGAAGTTTTAGTAGGCCTAATAGACGGAAAGACTGATGAAGCAGTAGTACTCGGGAGTTTGTTTAACTCTAAGAACAAGCCTATAGCTAAAGTAGATAGAAAAAACGAAGTTTTGTTAAATGTGATAACTCGTCAGGGCAATAAATTAATTATAAACGATGGCTCGAAAGCTCAAACTTTAGAAATTACAAACAAAAACGGAGATACGGGAATTATTATAGACTTTAAGAAAGGAAATATTGATTTTATAGCTAAAGAAAAAGTAATGATAACAGTAGGTAGCGGAAAAACAGAAAAATTTATTATACAAAATAATAAAGGCATTACTTTTAAAAGTGTTAAAGGAAATTTGAATTTTGGGGCAGATGCCGGAAAATTCGGAGTTAGTTCAAAAGATGTACAAATGAAAGCTATAAGTAATTTAACATGTCAGGGATTGAACACTACTATAAAAGGGACTACAAAGACAGACGTGAATTCAAATGGTATGCTAAACGTAAAAGGAAGTTTGTTAAAGTTAAACTAAAAAATAAATAAAAATATTTTAAGGGGGAGTAATTTATGTCAGTAATCAAGGGCTGGAAGTTTCCAATACAAGTAGACAAAAACACGGGCAAAATCAAGACCGTTGAAGATAACGAAAATATAA
The DNA here is from genome assembly GCA_017414725.1 of Clostridia bacterium. Taxonomy (GTDB): domain Bacteria; phylum Bacillota; class Clostridia; order Oscillospirales; family Acutalibacteraceae; genus UMGS1491. The sequence continues at coordinate 9,274 of JAFQKZ010000110.1, read as the reverse complement.
AACAGTCTGTGAAAATAATATTGGGTACCCAGAAACACGAAAGAAAAATAATACCAAGTTTCGGTACAGATTTACGAGTATTTATGTTTAAGATAGTTGATCCGGAATTTGTTTCTACTTTAAAGATGGCAGTAGAGAGTTCTTTAAATCGCTGGGAAGAGCATATACGAGATTTGAAAGTTACCATAAACGGTAATAATGGTCCGCTGTCTTACGTTGAAGCCAGAGTAGATTATATTACTGACATAGAGCCTACGCAAGAAAGATTGGTTACAAAAATAAATTCAAATCAAGAGTAAAAAATTAAAAATTATAATCAGAGAGGAAGTGAACAGAACGGGACATATTTTAATAATAAATAAAATTAAGATATGTTTAATTCTGGGAATATGGGTCAATTACCGAAGTTAGATAATCGAGATTTTTCGGATATTATGGACGAAATTGAGAATTTAGCGAAACAGTATACTCCGGAATGGAACTTTGATAGACATAGTGAAGATTTTGGCGTAGTATTCTCAAAAGTATTTTCAAGCATGATGACGGATACTATCAGCAGATATAACAAGACTCTGTATAATTATTATTTAAATTTCTTGAATACTCTCGGTACAAAATTAAGACCGGCTTCTTCTTCAAAGGGAATGGTAATAGTTGAGAGTGCCGGCTCAGACGAAGGAGCATATATAGATAAGGGCACAAGATTATTTGCGGAGGCTGACACAGAAACAGGTAATGTAATATTTGAGACTACGGATGCTCTGACGGCCATAGAAACTACTTTGAAAAGTATATATTTTACGGACGGAAAAAAAGATACTATAAATTGTGTGTATAATAATTCAGAAGAAGACGAAGAGTATAAATTAGAGCCGTTCAGAATATTTGACAATGTGTATTCTGAAAATTTACAAGCACACGAGATATATTTTTATGATGATATTTTGTTTGACATGTCAAAAACAGATATAGAGTTTTTGTTTTATAATAACATGTCGGCAATAAGTCAGAGTGCGTTACCGGAAGTGTTTTCAGATAAAAATAATATAACTTGGGAATATTATACTCAAAAAGACGGCTGGACAAAAATAGAATCTGTAGAAAAAACAGATTTAGGCGTAAGATTAAAATATAATAACAAAACAGAAATAAATAATATTTTAGACATAGAGTCCAGATTTATCAGGTGTAGATTTAACAGGGTTCCTGATAAAGGAGTTTCGGTTACTAATATAAAATACAAATCTCAGGCAAATGAATTACGAGCAGATAATTTTATATGTGACGATTCAGAGCTGGATACTAATGATTTTTATCCGTTTAACGAAGAATTTAATATATATAATAGATTTCATATTATGTGTGACGAAGCTTTTACGAAAAAGAATTCTATAATAGAAATAAAAGCCGGGGTTCAATTTATAAAAATCAAAAAAGACGTACAGATGCCGGGTACAAGATATAAGTCTATAATGCGAGACGTAGATTTTGCAGATTTAGAGCCGGGAGATATAAAAATTGAGAAAGTGAAATGGGAATATTGGAACGGTTCAGGTTGGGCGAAACTGGAGCTTTTAAATAACGGGGAAGAATTTTTCAGTATACTGGAAGAGCAAAATAAAAATACAGAAAGAGTATTAAGATTCAGATGTCCGGAAGATATTGAGACTATAGCTGTAGGTCCGAGCGACGGATATTTTATACGTGCAAGTATAGTCAAAATGACAGATAGATTTGATTATTACGGAAATTGTATATCTCCGTACGTACATGATTTAGTTATAAATTATAATTACGAGAACACAGAACATGTGTTTAATCAAATAATAGTAAAGAGTGATTTAAGAGAAGAGATTATAAGTTTTACAGATAAAAAATTAGTAAATATAATAGAAAAATATTTAAGTGATTATCCGGCGATGTACTTATGTCTAAGCAAGCCGTTGGTGCAGGGCATGATAAGAATTTTGATAGACATAGAAGAAAGCGTCCATAGATTTAATCCTGTATTAAAGTGGGAGTATTTGGCTAATAATCACAAAGGCGGTACAGTCTGGAAACACATAGACGTAGTAGACGGTACTGAGAATTTTTCGTATTCTGAAACAGTTACTTTAATAGGCAAGAATGACTTTGCGGAAGATACTATATTTGGACAAACAGGATATTTTATAAGAATAATAAATCCTGACGGAAAATATTCTCAGGAAAATAATATAAACACAAGACCTGTGATAAATAATATTATATTTAATGCAGTCAGAATAGTTCAGACTGATACGAGATTACCTGAATATTTCTGGATAAACAGTGACGAAGAAGATAAAATTTGCCAGTTATCTAATACAAACGTCACAGGTGTAGAAGTATGGGTAGATGAGTACAATAAGATATCTACACAAGAACAAGAGAAATTTTTAAAATTTTATTCCAAAAAAGATGTTGAACCGGAATACGATGATTACGGGCAATTAGAAAAATTATGGATAAAATGGAAACCCGTCCAAAACTTAGTAGCATGCGGGGTTACAGATAGAGTTTACGAAGTAGATTACCCCAAGGGCGAGGTAAAATTTGGTAACGGGCGTAACGGAAAGATTCCTCCGGAGCAATATAACGAAAGCATAAAAATAAAATATTCTGTATGTAACGGAAGTCTGGGAAATATAAATTCTAACGAAATTCAAGATTTTGAAGATTCAATTCCAAATATTATAAGAGTATACAATCCGTCACCTATAATCGGCGGAATAGACATGGAAACTATAGATAATGCGGCGAGTCGAACTTTCGGGCAAATATCCTGCGGTAACAGATTAGTATCTTTAAGTGATTTCGAAGATTCTATTAAATTTTATGATAGAAATATATATAAAATTAAGTGTTTGTCACATGTAAACGAATATAGTCAGGAAGATATAGGCATTACTTCTATAGCTGTTTTGCCGAGAGTTTACATGCAAGGATATGAAAAGTTCCAGGGAATAAAAAACAGAATCTGGGAATTTATAGATCAGAAAGCTCCTGCGGCACTTGCAAATTCTACGAGATTAAGAATATTTGAAGTAGGTTACGTAGAAACTTCCGTGAGCGTAGAAGTCGTAATAGAAGACTTTAATTCATATCAGGGCGTATATAACGGTATAGAATCAAGATTAAAGAAATTTTTAGATCCTGTAAACGGACATTTCTCAGGGACGGGTTGGAACATAGGGGATTTCCCCAGAAAAGAATTTATATATAATTATATAAAAACAGTACCTGATATAAAATGGATCAAAAATATAAATATTTTTACGAATTTAGTTACACCTGAGGGCAAAAAAGAACTGGATTGCGAAGAAATTAAAAATTATAAATTTATAGTACCTGTAGCGGGAATACCCGAAATAAATATCACAGTAAATTAAAAAAATAAAAATATGGAGGTGTACTAAATTTGATAGAGATTCAAAATCTGGATAATATTTCTCTGGAAGAAATTTTAGAAGAAGCAAAAAAACAAATTGTATATTACAGTACAGAATGGACAAATTTTCAAGAATCAGATCCCGGAATTACTCTTGTAGAATTATTTGCATGGTTAAAATCTGTTCAGCACGAATATTTAAACAGAAAATCTCCGGAAGTCGAAAAAAAATTCTTGAAATTATTAGACATAAATATAAATAAAAATCAGGGTTCTGAAACTCTCTTAGAAGTAACAGATCTGGATCAAGATATTAATTTACCGTTGAGAACAAAATGGAAATTTAATAATATGATTTTTGAAAATATTTACACACAGATATTAGTTAAATCAAAAATACTAAGTGTCGAATTTGAGAATCCGGAGTTTAATACTCACGAAGAGTATTATAAATTTGACGGTAAAAAATCATTTTTTGTGTTCGGCAAAGAAATAAATAATATTAATAATAATAATATTAGAAGATTTACTATAAATTTTGACAGTAAATTACCCAGTGAATATGTAATTAATTTATATTTTTCAGTTCACACGAGTAAAGGCGCAGAGAGAAATATTATAACTGATCTAGATAATTTCGAGCGCATGGCAGAAGTCAAATGGGAATACTACGGTATTCAAGATAATAAACTTGGCTGGCACGAGCTAGAAATAATACAAGACAGTACTTATAATTTTTTGTTTTCCGGAATAGTAAAAATAAAAATCCCCGGAGAAATTTTGGAGCTTGACGGAGAATATAAAATTCGTGCGAGTTTAGAATATAACGAATATGATTATCCGCCGAAAATAAATAATATACTTACGAATATATTTTTAGTCAAACAAAATGATACTAAGTGCAAAAATATAATAATAACAAAAGACGAGATTTCTCCTGAGCATATTATAGATATTTATAGTAATTTAGGTCTTTACGGATATACAGAAATATATTATAAAAAACACAACGGTTGGAAACTCGCAAAAAATATAAATATAACACATGACAAAAATATCGGTAAAACAAGTATAGATTTAAGTAATATCTGGGACGAGCTAAAAATATACAAACATGATACAGAAGTAGTCATGATAGTTTCGTGTGAGAAAAGCTGGAAAGATAAAATAATTTTAGGTAGCGGAACAAATATTTCATATCAAACTGTAAAAATAGACGCAGAGAATATTCTAGATAACAGTCTTGAGATTATGATATCTGAGAATATTAACGGAGAAGAAATATTTTACAAGTGGGAAAAAGTAGATAATTTTTTCTCGAGTTCGAAATACGATAAACATTATATTTTGGACAAAAAAAATAATTTAATACTTTTCGGAGATCACGAACGTGGGATGGCACCGAGAATAGGACTTAATAATATAAAAATTTGTAATTTAAGCCAGACTTTTGGACGAGAGTCAAATATAAAATCTCACATGATAAATTCTGTAATTACAGAAAACAAATTACTAAAAAATTGTAAGATAATACAAGTTCAGGACTCACGAGGCGGCTGTGATGACGAAACTCTGGAGCAGGCTCAAGCACGTGCTGCACATATATTTAATGATCCTATGAGAGCTGTCACGGTACAAGACTATGAAAACATAGTAAGAAAAACCCCGGGATTAATATTTATAAACGTACGAGTGTTGCCGAATTACATGCCGGGTGAAGATTTACAGAAACAGAACTGTGTTACTATAGCAGTTCGATGGAACAGAAAAATAGGACTGAAATTACCGGAAAGTTTCAGAAAAAATATTATTAATCATTTAGAAAAATACAGATTAATAAATACGAAAATAAATATAATTGGTCCGGAATATATAGGCCTGATAATTACCGGAGTTATCACAGTTGAGTCTTCGTATAGAGAACAAGACGGGTTTATAGAAAACGAAATAAAAGATTATATAAAAAATTTAAATAATAATATGGGCGAAGTGCTAAAATTTGGCGATTTGTTTGGTATGATTGACAGATTGAAATACGTTTCGAATTTGAATAAACTCAGAATAATATCTCTTGGTGATAATACCCAAAAAAATGCTTCCGAAGATATAATAATTCCACCAAACGGTATATATTATATCGAAAAAATAGATTTCAGTTATATAAAGAGCTCAGAAATATATAAAAATTAAAAAAATATAAAATATATATTTTGAGATAGGGAGGATGGTTTTTTGGCTTCAGGAGCGAGATCGTTTGTATTAAATCGCGAAAGTGACTGGACATATAACAGTACTTTAAGAAATCTGAAATTTCAAGATGATAATTTAATTTTAGATAATAAAGACGGCGAGAGCGGAGTTTATATTTCAGGAGCTTTTGATAGTTTATTATCAGAAACAAAATGGCACAGATTAAAATTAGATATAAATATTCCTGCGGGAGTAGAATATAAACTCAGAATATATTCAAGTGACAGTACAGAAATATTAATACCGGTGTTGGGACAAGCAGGTAAAACACGAGTAAATATAAATAATTATTTACTGGATAATAAAATAAATATTGCACGTAAAATAGACATGTTTGATACTATAGGTGCTAAAATTTACGAGAATCCTACAGATATATTATTATACGAATTTACCGGAAGATACTTATGGTTATGTTTGGAAATAATAAGTTATGTAGAAGATCCAGTAGAAATAAAATCTATGAAAATAGAATTTCCACAAGTTACGTTTGTAGATTATTTACCTGAGTTATACAGAACAGAATCTGGAGAAAATTCGTTTTTATCGAGATTTTTAGGAATATTTCAGTCTATATACGTAGATTTGGAAGACAAAATAGATATCATGCCATTGAAGTTTGATCCGGATTATACTTCGCGAGATTTTCTAAACTGGATAGCTGATTGGCTTTCTATAAAAGACATAGAATTATGGGGCGAAAAAAGACTCCGAAAATTAATTAAAGAATGCGTGAGTATATATAAAATTAAAGGAACTCGAAAAGCTATATCACGAGTTGTCGAAGATTATATAGGAGTCGAGCCGATTATAGTTGAGCAGTTCGAGATAAAAAATAATATGTTTTATCATAATCAAGTAGATATATTGGAAAATTTGTTTGGCGATAACGGATATGTATTTACAGTAATGCTTCCGCAAAGTTGTGTTAAAGATACTGAAAATTATATAGAATTATTAAGAGTAATAAACAACGCAAAACCAGTAGATTCTATATGTAATTTAGTAATACTTACTGACCAGATATATTTAGATAATCATTGTTATATAGGAATAAATTCTTTTATAACTAAAAATCAAGATTTGATTTTAAATAAATCTCAAAGAGATACTAATAATTTGGTAATTAGCGAAAATATTACAGATAATAAAACTAAAAATTATTATTCGGAAATATTTAAAAATACTTAAATAATATATAAAAATATAAAATATATATTACAGAGAAAGGAAGCGTTGTTGTGAAAAACAAGCAATATTATTCGTGCGAAAGAAATAATTACTTTTTTGGTAAATTAATGACAGTCAGAGATTTCCAGACCGAACAGTCATATATGAATTCTAAAAGAAGACTGGGCAACAAAATGCTCAACGGTACAGGTATAGTTTCAGGTCTAGACGTAATATTAGTAGATAACAAAACTTTCTCATTAGAAACCGGTATGGCTTTGGATTATATGGGTCGTGAAATAGTAGTAGCTGAGCCATATGTACGAAGACTCAATGTGATAAAGGGCTTCGAAGAAAATAAAAATAACGGAATATTATATTTATGTTTGGCGTACAAAGAAGATTTAAAAGAAACAACTTTTTCAGTATCAGGTTCAGGTAAGTCTACGGGAGTTTCCGAAGAATATAACAGAATACACGAGAATTACGAATTATTCTTGACTTCTGAAAAACCTAAGCCGGAATTATTAAAACTCGATAGTTTGTTGTATGACACTCTGGAGTTATATAATCAAGACGGAGTTAAAATAAATCTGGAAATAAATAAATATGTCAATCCGTCTCAGTTATTAAAAATATCTGTAATATTTGAAAAAGAAAATATCGAAGCTCCTGTGAGTTATAATTTTGATATGCAGGGAGAATTTTTTAAGACTTGTCTCGGCGAGAAAAAATTAAATATAAATTATCAAGAAACAGAAATCAGTACTTATAAAAATTTCCGCAAAGATTATTATTTAAAATGTGACGCCGTATCAGACGCTCTCGCAAAATTAATAATTAATAAACAGAGCTTTGTACTTAAAATAGGTAACGAAGAAATAAAATTAAAAGATGATTTCGAGTGTCCTGTTTCTATAAAAACTACGCCCATTAAAGATATTATTATTCAAGATTACTATGCCAAGAATTTCAATGAACTCATAGAAAAAGTCGAAAATAAATATATATATCTTGCGAAGTTCCATATAGTAACAAATCAATTAAATTATTTTATAGAGAGTTTCGAGAAACATCCGTTTAAGCAATATCTGTACAGTAACGAACTAATAACTTTGTTACAGTCTATAGATCAAAATAATACTAATAATTTAAATCCGAAAAAATCCGGTAATAATAATATTCAAGAAGATAATACTGATGAAAGTGCTCCGGAAGTTTTAGATCTTGAGCAACCAAAAATAGATAATATAATTACCGGTGTCGAAAGAATTAACCTTGGGTTTAATCCCAAAGTCGGCAAATCATATTATTCTTACGAGTTTGTCCATGGACTGGGCGAGGGCAATATCGGAGTTATTACAGCTATAGACAACAAAGCAAATTATATGAAAGACGACAAGGGTTTGTTAGTTTTTGGTGATAAGAGTATATTCTCGAAAGACGAGATTTCTATATCTGCTCCGAACGTTCAGATAGCCGCTATAGTAAATTCTCAAAAAGGAACAGTAAAATTAGGCGTAAAGTTACTAGAAAAAACTATCGCCCAAGCTGTAGATATAAGATGGTGGGCGTACAAGCCTGTAGAAATACATGAAGAACAAGAAGATATAATCATCGATGAAAACATAAGAGTAGTAATTACGCCGAATACAGTAAGAATTAAGCCTCTCGAACAGACAAGATTTGAAGCTCATATCGACGGAGCTATCAGTCAGGAAATTCGTTGGGCTATGGCCGAAGAAAACACCGGTACTATCGACAACAACGGATTATACACTGCTCCTGCCAAAGAAGGAGTTTACGAAATTAAAGCCTATAGCGTAAAATTTGAGAATAAATCCGACTCAGCCTACGTAGTCGTAAGCTCAACAGAATAATAAAAAATAATAATTAATTATAAATTTTTAAAACTCATGTCTTGAATTTTTTTGGAAAGACGTGAGTTTTATGCTTGACTTGTGATTTTGTTTGATATAGAAATTTGATAAAATTTTTGATTATATATATTATATTTGGTGCATAATGCACTATCTATGAATTTACAATAGGAGGTTTTATCATGAAACAATCAAAATTAGAAAAATTAGGAATTATTGGTTTGCCGCTGAAATTAGGGAGCCATACTTACTACATTGGTTTGGACCCGGAGGACGGTAATAACAAACAAAGCAAACTAAAAGTGACAATGGCTCCAAGTCATGTCTTGTGGGATACGGTTAAATTTGCGGGTTTTCTAGAAAAAGACTGCAAATTTATAAATTTAGAAATGATCGAAAAAAGATTGAGTAAGCTGAAAAGCTCTAGGGCAGGACCGCATAAATGGAGACAAAAAAGAGCAGAGGAAGCAACCCAAGTCAAAAAGCAAAAAAGACACAGGAAAGCACCTGTTTTCACTGCACAGAGCGAACCATAATCAGGCCGAGAGGCCAAAACGCCTATCAG
>JAFQKZ010000109.1 GCA_017414725.1 Clostridia bacterium | reverse complement strand
TTTTTCAAAGTATTTACTAATTTATTTGCGTTTTGCCCTAAATTTAGATTTTGCTGAGCGGATTTTAAATAATTGTACGCAACCTGAGGTTTGTTTTTTAGACCGCTTATTGAATTACTTGAATCAAGAATATATTTATACAAATCCCCTTCTTTATTAATCAACTTCGAAAATTGGCTTTTATTTTTAAATAAATCCAGAGCTTTATTGTACGCAGATGTTATGAACCAAGTATCTGAAATATCGTCCAAAACTTTCTCAAAATCCTGTCTGTACTTAGGATTGTTTTCTAGCATAGTATCTAAAGACATATCAGAAACGTCGATTATGGAGTTCAGTATAGTACTAACTCTATCTTTGTCATCGCACGTATCATATATCATAGTAATGCACTCTGACAAATTGTTGCTATCGAGTTCTATTAATCTGGTCGAATCTTTTCTGCAAAAATATACGCCTTTTAATGTGTGTAGTTCGCTTAAAGAATATTTTCTGTTTCCATAATAAAACCCATACATATCTATTGTATCCGAAGTACTCGCACTAGACTTCGAACCATACACCCCATTATGATGCGTATTTTGAATTATAACGGTACCAACATTTTTAACTATTTGCGGAGAATGAAACATGGGTGTTTCCAAAGAATAAATCAAAACTCGATTCTCGATTTCTCTTGAGTTGGCTGATAGTTCTAATTCTTTGTCATCGCCGAAATGGCCTGGCCCCGGCACAGGATCCAAAGAAATTAATTTTACGGTAATATTGTTATAATTTTTATAGTGTTCCTGGATGCTTTTAGCTACCCGACCGGCGGCTACACCGCCTCTGCTGTGCCCTGCAATCTCAACGGTTATCTCCTGGGTACTATCCTCTTCAAGCAACTTATCTATGTCATTTTTTAAGATTTTAACGCCACGCTCAAAGTTATTACTAATAGAATATTTCCCTTGATCTAAAGACAATTTTGATAATGGACCCGGAAAATAATATGACTTGTATTTTGTATTTTCGTTGTTCCTGACTAAAATATTTTTACTATCACTATACAACGGAGTTGCGTCGTTTAAGTAAGTCCATTCTCTAGGTCTAACGCTTGTTCCTGCAAAAAACATTCTCAACATATTAATCAGCTCTTTTCCTAAAAATATTCAATATGAACAGTTTTATTTTATATTTGAAAAAATAATTAGTCAACTTGCGAAATATTTTTCGGCTTTTAGGTTGCCACAGAATTAACAAATCATGTTTAGATTATTTTAGTGAACGTTTTTTGATTAACAAAATTTATAATAGACAAATTTCGCAATATATGATATTATTGTCGATGCACATAATTAATTATTTGAGAAGCATATTTATTTTACGTAAAATTTTGTTTTCGGGAGAGTGGTGATTAAGTAATAATTAAAAATTACGTAAAATAAATCTATGCGTGCGAATTCGATATTTAGTTTAGAAAAGAAGGAGAAGGTTTGTACGATGAGTGAATCAACGCAAAGTTCGGCTCAAAAACCGGAGTTTGGTAGACTACAATCGATGTTTTGGCCGATTCACAAATATGAACTCAAAAAGTTTTTACCGATGAGCTTTTTGATGTTCTTTATCTTGTTCGTTTACACAATGGTAAGAGACTTAAAAGATTCGCTGGTTAGAAAAGTTGCAGTATGTGGTGGCGCAGAATTGGTACCACAATTAAAACTTTGGTTTGTTATGCCTGCAGCTGTTTTGCTTGTTATTTTGTACACTTTTTTAATTAACAAATTTGGTTTCAAAAAGACATTTTACATAATGGTCACAGCTTTTATGTCGTTTTATGTAATATTTTTATTATTTTTGTATCCAAATAGAGCTGTCATTCACGCAAGTGAAGCAACTGTTAGAGCTTTACAAGCATCTTGGCCAAAATTCTTTTATTGGATAATTCCGTGTATTACTAACTGGTCGTTCACTTTATTCTATGTTTTGTCTGAGCTCTGGGGAACAATGGCGATTTCTTCGTTGTTCTGGCAATTTGCATATGAAGTAACTATGAAGAAAGAAGTAAAGAGATTTTTTGCTTTGTATTCTGTTATCGGTAATATCGGCGTGTTTTGTTCCGGCGGATTATTAAAAACTGTTTCTAAAATGCCCGGAGATGCACATATTTATGTTAGCGTATGGGTATGCGTAGCATTTGGAATCGCAACTATGTTAATGTATTCGTATATTAATTCTGTTGTTTTAAAAGATCCTAAACTTTACGATCCTTCACAAGTTAAAGAAAAGAAGAAAAAAGGTAAAGTTGGTATCATGGACGGAATCAAAATTCTGTTCAAATCCAAATATTTACTTATGATTTGCGCAATTATAGTATGTTATGGTGTCGGAATTAACTTCTTCGAAGTGATTTGGAAAAAATACACTGACAGATTTGTTTCCGGTGCAAGCGGAGTTTCCGATATGATGGCAAACCTTTCGATGACTATCGGAGTTTTAACCATACTTGCTTCGTTTATTGGACAAAATATTCTCAGAAAAACTTCGTGGAAAACTTCAGCTTTAATTCCTGCTATGATATTCTTAATCGGTGGCGGACTGTTTTTTGCAGTAGTTTTATACGGCGAATTTGTTTCCCCGAACATATTTGGAATTAGCTATCTAGCCCTCGCAACATGGTTCGGACTATTTAACGACGCTTTGTGTAAAAGTGTAAAATATTGTTTATTTGACGCAACTAAGAACATGGCATATCTACCGCTCGATGACGATACCAGAACTAAAGGTCAAGCGGCAGTTGAAGTTATTGGTGGTCGTGCAGGAAAAGCCGGTGCATCTACAATACAAATGGTGCTCATGAACGTTATAGCCGCCGGTTCGACTTTATTAGATCACATCGTAACGATTTCGATTTTGACCGTGTCTACGGCAGCGATCTGGTTTGCTTCTGTGTGTAATCTTAGCAAGAAATACGAGGCTAAGCTTGCTGAACAAGCAACCGCTAAATCCGAAAACTAAAATTATAATTTAATTTTTTAGAAACAATCTCCCGTGATTAAATAATTATCATGGGAGGATTTTTTATTAGTGTTTTTGAATTTAAATGGTAAAGAATTTACGTTTTCTTTTAAAAAAGTTTGTTTTTGTTTTTTATCGAGTTAAGATTAATTTTGTTTCCTTAACCCAAAACCGAAACTTCTACTGTACGCACACCAAAATTTCTGCAATCTTGTTCTGAGTCCATATATATATCTATCATAGCTCTACCTGATCTCATAGCTGCACCGGTGTCTTGGGCGGTAAGAACTTTATCATAATAGCCATCTATTGTTCTCACGCGTATTTTCGAACCATAAGGTATTTGACTTGGATCAACAGCTGCAGTAACGCCTTCTATCGGAACTGTCCCGGTAGAGGTAATTATTTTGCCTCCGGGTCTCATTACACATCCGGATTTTGAATATGCAGTAGCCTTACCGGTCAATATTTTTTTTACTTGTTGGTCGGGACTTGTAATTTTAGGTTCTGATTTTCTGTTGACATCACGTTTGGCACCAATTAATACTATACGTTCTTTAGCAGGCGTCAAAATTTTACTTGATAATTCTTCGGTACTTACAACTTCTCCGTCGATTAATTTTCTTTTTACAGATACTTCTCGTTCACCCGAAGCACCTTCGGAAATTATTTTTTCGGAACCATAATCCAAAGTGTAATCTTTTCTAGTTACAGTCGTATATTTAACAGGTTCACAGTAGGTTAATTCATCAAAAGTTACTCGATTTATAACTATATTATTATGATCAGAAACGTTATCAGTAAGCTCGCAGTTTATTATATCATGCTCTGAAAGCTCTATTTCAAGTAATTCAAGAGCTTGGCTCACGTTTATGTTATTCGGCATAATACAAATACTATATTTATCGCTGTCCTGAACTCTAAATTCGACAGTTTTTTTAATCAAAATATTCATATTATCGTGAAGATGCTCGTCTAATCTATGATTGCAAATATAATAATTTTTAAATTCTATATCAGATAATTTAATAGCATCTAGAACTGTTCTATTATTTTTCAAATCTTCACCGGACAGATTAAGATTTGAAATCTTGCTTTCGTCACAAACTTTTATATTTATACTCTCATTAATATTTTCAAATGACTTACTATGCAAATCTGTTAAAGCGCTTACTAAAAACGCAGACACGATAAATGCAGATAAAATTCCAGATATAACTAATTTACGTTTTATTTCTTTGATATTCGAACTTCTCTCTATTTTAAATTTTATAGATTCCAAAAGTTTTATAAAATTCATAGATTCGTAGCTCTCCTTTCAAATTTTTACGAAATTTGTATAAAATTTGTAATACTTTTTATCTATTTGCTCTAATTTTAATAAAAAATAAAATTAAATACGTTCTTTGTAATATTAAGTACTTTTAGAATTTTATTGGATGTTTTGCTGTTTGTCAAAAGTCAATTGTGTTATGTTTTGTGGATTTTAACGAACACGCTTCAAATACATATATATAAAATAAATAAAATCAATTTCAAAATAACTATAAAAATATAAAATATATCCAATATCTCATAGACATCAAAAGACAAATTTTGTGAAAGTCTACGAAATCAAAAGTTACACAATTGTAACAAAAGGTTACGCCATATTGCTATTTCGAACATACCGTTTCACTGTTTAGTTGTGTTTTGAAAATCACATTACATAAAAGAATGTCACATAAAAAGAAAGAAAGCCGAAACCTCAAAAGACGATTCAGTAATCTCTGCTCTCACAATTTTTCGTCTTTAGTTTGACATCCGAATTAATTTACAAATATAATTAACACAATTAGATTTATAATTTCGAAGGAGTTGATCGTGCATGATAAATACTAGTGTTTTTAATATTATACTTAGAACTA
>JAFQKZ010000108.1 GCA_017414725.1 Clostridia bacterium | reverse complement strand
TTTACAAACAAAATAAAAAATATTATAATTCGAATATATGTAAGAATATATCAGGACGTGAAAAAATGTTTGTAGATGTCGTGGAAATAGTAATTAAAGCGGGTAACGGTGGACATGGTGCCGTATCTTTTTTGAGAGATAAATATACTGCTACGGGTGGCCCGGACGGTGGTAACGGCGGACGCGGTGGTTCTGTGATTTTTGTTCCAGATAGCAACCTTTCTACTCTTTCGAATTTTAGATATAAAAAAAAGTTCTTTGCTCAAAACGGTCAGAACGGTGCTTCCGGTAAAAAATCCGGTAAAAAAGGTGAAGATTTAATAATTAAAGTTCCGCACGGGACAATAATTAAAGATATTTCAAGTGATAAAATAATATGTGATGTTTCGCTAGATCAAGAATATATCGTAGCTCAAGGCGGACGTGGTGGAGCAGGTAATATGAATTTCGCGAGTTCTATAAAACAATCTCCGAGATTCGCGAAACCCGGCGAAGAAACTCAAGAATTACGTGTAAAACTTGAATTGAAATTACTTGCTGATGTTGCGCTCGTAGGATATCCAAATGTCGGAAAATCTACGATTATTTCGATTTGTAGCGAAGCAAAACCCAAAATCGCGAATTATCATTTTACAACTCTTTCGCCGATTTTAGGTGTTGTGAAATATGATAATCAGAATTCGTTTGTGATGGCTGATATACCGGGATTGATCGAAGGTGCGTGGCAGGGCGTTGGTCTTGGGCATCAGTTCTTGAGACATATAGAACGTTGTCGTATGTTATTACATGTTGTAGATGTGTCAGGCAGCGAAGGTCGAGATCCGTGTGAAGATTTCGATAAAATTAATCACGAACTCGAAAAATTTAATCCGGATTTAATAAATAGACCTATGTTAGTCGTGGGAAATAAAACTGATCTTGCCAGCGAAGAGCAAATCTCAAAATTTGAAAATTATATTAAATCACGTAATTATAATTGTGTTTTTATTTCAGCAGCTTCTCAAAAAAATATTAAAAAATTATTAGATATAATAATTAAAAAATTAAGTGATTTACCCGGAAGAAAAATTTTTGAACCTGAGATTTCTGATGTTTTTGAGCAAGAAATAGATTTAAGTAAAATCGAGATTAAAAAAATAAATAATGTTTACTATGTAAATTCGCCTATGATCAAAAAACTGGTAAATTCTGTAAATTTCAAAGATTATGACTCCATGATGTACTTTCAAAATTTCATTACGAAATCCGGTGTTACGGAACTTCTTAAAAACTCAGGAGTAAAACCCGGTGATACTGTGAGTATCGACGAAATGGAGTTTGAGTTTTTTGACTGATGATCATAGCAAAATATGTAAAAAAATATTTGAGATGGACACTAAAAAATTAGCGTTCTTGGGCGATGCAGTGTACGAATTATTTGTCAGAGAAAAACTGGTAACATGTTATGATAATAAAATAGGAGAGCTAAACAAACTCAAGATTAGACATGTTTGCTCGCACAGCCAATCTGAAGTTTTTGATAAAATCGAGAATATTTTGAATCAAGACGAGTTATATATTTACAAACGCGGTAGAAATACACATATTTCGAAAGTCCCGAAAAATACAACGCCTGAGATTTATCATAAAGCTACAGGTCTAGAAACGCTTTTTGGATATTTATATTTAACAAAAAATATCGAACGCATTGAAAATATAATAAAAATTATGGAAATTTGACAAAAAACTATATTAATTTTAGAAAATATTTTGTTTGACAGATAATATTTTTTGTGATATCATAAAAATATAATAAATTAGTGAAGGAGAAAAAATAATGTTAACCAAGGCGGCAATTTTATTTTTTGCTATACCGACGTTTCTTGTTAGCACTAAGTCATATCTCGGCAAATTAGATGGTTTTATTTTTCGTGATATACCGGAAATTAAAAACGCTATTGTAGAATACAGATCTTGCGCTTCTGAAGAAGAAGTTTTGGATAAAATTTCAGAGCTTCAATCTGAAAATTCTGCGAATTCGAATACGGAGGTTGAACAATAATGATTTTACTCAACGATAATGATTTATGTTTGATTTCCGGCGGAAAAGATTTGACCGAAGTGACCAGAAACCTAAAAAAATCCAAACAAGAGTGTAAGCAAGATATTTGGTCTGCTTGTAAAGAATTCTTTTGGGATGGCTGTACTATAATCGCTGAAACAGTAAAATATAGTGGTACTATATGGGTATTATGTGCAGCTTTAGGGTTAGCAAAATCCCCAAGTGACATAAGTAAATGGCTTTTCGAGAAAGCTAAACCAGCCTCCGCCTAGGTAGTCTAAAATCCAGTCGCTATTTTACTTATAATTTTATCAAGTTTTGAATAATTCATTGACGACGAATAGATATTTTCTAGGTCGTCGTGAATTTTTTTAGCTTTTTCAAGAGCTTGAACAGATTCAGCTAGAAATTTCTTG
>JAFQKZ010000107.1 GCA_017414725.1 Clostridia bacterium | reverse complement strand
TGAAGCTGTGCATGTCAAAATCAGATTGATATATCGAATTGCGACACTTGGCATCAAAATCTAATTAGGTAGTCTGCCGTCGTACATGGTATTCAGCTCACCAAAAACTTGAGCCCAAGCTCGAACAGAAGATTTTTGGTGTTCATTCTTTTTAGCCTTGTACTGGCCGCTTTTGGAGAGAAGTTTGATTTGATTTGGTTTTCGATTGATTATGTATATAATCTTTTTGTCATGGTTGTTGAGTTTCAGCACCGATATATCCACTATCACCATATACGATTTTCTCTTCGCCGGACAACAATTTCGATGTCGTGGTTACATCGTGAACATTCGCTGACGTGACTTTAAGGCTATGAACAAGACTGCTCTCCGAATCAACACCAATATGAGATTTGTAGCCAAATTTCCACTCATTCCCTTTCTTTACAGAATGAGCTTTTGGGTCACGTTTATGCTTCTTGTTTTTTGTTGAATTGGGGGAACTAATTATGGTAGAGCCCACTATAGTGCCTTTTTTAGAATCAGATCTTTTTTCAGAAGCGTGATTACCTGTGCGAATAGCGTCTCTTGCACACCGGTTTTGTTCTGCCGTTTTTTATTGGGCTTTCTTTTTGGTCACATTTTTTACATTTTATTTCCATAGCTTTTATTATATTTCTTTCTCTCTTTTATTTTTATATCCACCCCTTCTGCCTTTCCTCACAACTCTTTTGGGGCTATCCGAGCCTAAGAACACGTATTTACAAATTTCATAGGGTATGATAAAATATACTAGATAGGTTTTAATAGCATGTGTAGGAGATGATTTGGGTGTTAAAAATAAAAGAAATATTATTGAGATTTCAAGAAGACACGAAATTCATAGAAAAAGTAGCAAATTCAAATACTATAGATAAACTTTACGAAGTTTTTTGCGAATATGAGTATGATTCCGATATAAATGGTTTTGAATCAGAGATATACGAATTATTGAGTAATAGTGATCTGGTTAGAGAATCTGTTGATGAAGAAGAACTAGAGAGAATTTCAGGAGGAGCGAATATGCGTAAGAAAATAATGTCCGTAATTGCGTTAAGTAGCTTGGCTATGGGAGGAATTGCCCCGATAACCCACGTTGATGCTGTAAACGTTACTGCAAAACCGCAGAGTCGAAAATGCGGCGACACTTTTTTGCCGGTTAAGGAGTGGAGAGACATCGGCATAGTTCTTTTGACTACTATCCTTGGATTTGGAGGAGGAAGTTATATCTACCATCGCCAAAAGAAAAGTAAATCTAATACTCAGGTCCACATGCCAACCCCAATCACTGAATTTCAAGAACACCGAGAGCAAAGATCTAACCTAGAATTCTCAGGCTTTGACGGCAGAGACAGAAATGATGAAACCTACAACTTCGATGGAGAAAAAGGTTTTGAAAAGGCTTTGGAATGTATAAAAACATGGCATAAGGAGGAAGCGGCCGGAAGTACTGAATTCCCCCCGAAAATAGTTGCTGCCGTGGATAAAATAGAGAAAACTTTTTTTCTGAACAGGAAACCAAAATTGACGTATGAATATGGGGGCACAACCAGTCTGAAATCATTCCCTAAAAATATCTATGACTGCAAAGATAACCAAAAAGAATACTTCGTACCGCTTTCTTGGAACAACGGAGATGGAGATTTTGACAAAGAAGACGGTTTTATGTTACACAAAGTTCTTTTTCAATATTTGTGTAGGATGCTTTGTTTCATGCTGAGTCGGGAACGTGCAACGATATGGACTAAAGACCAGGATTACGTCTACTACTTAGAGGGAAAAGAACAATTTGGTAAACGTGGTCACAGGCCTGACTACACTGAACTGTTTGAATGTATGGTAGAGGAACATGCGGTTCGTAAAGAATATCAACATGTAAAATCCCAGGTGAACGCGCTTATAAACACTTTGGCTTCAATGTACAAAGTCGCTAAAGATCTGGGTCACCAGTTTACTAAATGCGGCGTGTTCTGCGGAATCCATATCCGGATCATCGATAACTAACGTCCCGATTTTCAAATTTTTACTTCTGTGTTATAATAAGCATGGTGTTTCGGTAGATATTGATAAAATTATTTGCTTAAACGAGGTGGCGTTATGCTAGACAGAATACTCGAGCTTGATAACCAGATGAAGAAAGAGTTTGAAAAGTTAAACAGGATGAAACTTGACTCAGAACAAAAGCTGGGTATATTTAAAGAAGAGAAAAAACGCATAGAGATGCAGAAAGCTGAAGATGAGATAGCTGAAAAACAGAGAATTGAAAAAGTGCGGTCTTTTGTGAAATTAACAGCTATTGAAGGTGAGTACGCAAAACAACGACAAGAGATTGAAGATTTATACGCGACTAACAAAAACATATGGATTAGTGATATAATAAAGCGAGCGACGGATAATATTGGAGAGTAATTTAAGGGGATAATTTACATGAAATTGTCGTATGCTTCAAATGCTGTATTGTCAAAAGCTCGTGCAATGTATGGAAAAAAGCTCAGCGAAAAGAATTACAATGATTTGTTAACGTGCAGAACTATTTCAGATATAGTGAATTATTTAAAAAGAAAGACTACGTATAGAGAAGTTTTGGATAATATAAACGAGCATCATGTTCACAGGTCTGAGCTGGAATCAGCGTTAAAATCCCGATTGATAGTAGATTTTGGGGTTTTAGCGCGTTATGATATTTCTGTGGGTGAACACTTTTACGAGTATTTGATTTCCAGGGTAGAAGTAGAGCAGATTATGCATAGTTTAATTTTCATGACTGCGGGAAAAGAGATAAAATTTAATTTACCGGAGTTTTTTTACGAGCACACGAAAATAGACCTGAAAAATTTAAATAAAATAAAAAATTACAGTGATTTTCTGAAAATAATAAAAAAATCTGATTATTACAAAATATTAAAAGAATTTGAAAATAATATAGATATTACTATAATAGAAACAGAGCTTCATAATTATTCGCACAAAATTATATTCAAGACTATAGATAAGTATTTGTGTAAAAAAGCAAAGCTTGAGCTCAAGAAATTTTTTAGTTTATATATAGATTTAAGTAATTTAGTAAGAATAGTACGCATGAAAAAGTTTTATAATTTAAGTTACGAATATATGTCTAAGATTTTATTAGACGGTGGCAATTTAACTAGAGAAAAATTAAATATGTTTATAAATTCTGAAGATAACAAACAAATGATGAATGATATGAAGAGTATTTCTATAGGGAAAAAGTGGTTTTCAAGGGATTTAGATATAGTAGACAAAGTTCCGGTTAACATGAAATTTAATTGGTGTAAACATAATATTAGGTTTTCGACTCATTCAGCAATAGTTTTGATTTCGTATATATTTTTAAAGGAGATTGAAATACTCAATTTAATTACTATAATAGAAGGAGTAAAATACAAATTATCTCCGGATGAAATTAAAAAGATGTTGATAAAATAATATAATTTTGGTATATTTATATTAAAGCGTGAAAGGTAGGGATTTTTGGCGTGGCGATATGTGAAATGGAATGCGTAAGTATAATAGGACCGATGAAAAAGCTTGACGAATTAGTGAACACATGCGGGGAAACAGGAATATTTCAGCCTGATAATATATCGTCTTTTTATTCTAGCACAGAAAATTTTTCGAGCATAACAGAAGAAAATCCATATACAAATTCTTTAATAAAACTAAAAAATACTATATATTCTTGCAATGCCAAGCCTGTTAATTTTAGCACTAAAAATTTCCAGATATCCAGAAGTAAAATATATAAATATGTAGAATATATTTCGAGTACGGTTGAAAATCTAATAGACAAGAAACGAGATTTATATGCACAACTAGAAAAAAATAATAAAGAACTTGAGAAGCTACGGCATTTTTATGGTCTTGACAAGAGCTTAAAAGACATATTGTCTTGTGAATATGTAACTGCGCATTTTGGAAAAATCCCCAGAGAATATTATTCCAGATTTGACGAAATCACTAAGAAATCCCGCGAACAGGGTATAGATTTAATTTTTTTCGAGTATGATCTGGATCATGAATATCAATGGGGATTATATTTCACGAACATAGAAGACGAGCAAGAGATAAATCGAGTTTTTGCGAGCATGTATTTTGAAGAGATAGAGCTTGAACCTTGTGATAAAAACCCGTACAACAGATCTACAGAACTACGTGTAAATTCTATGGAAATGTACAAAAAAGTAGATTTGATAGAGCGTGAGATTTCGGAGTTTTGGAACAGTCAGCAAGATAAATGTATGACGATTTACAATAAATTAAAAGAATTAAATACATATTTTGAGATAAAATTATATGCGATGAGATATAACGAGTGTTTCATACTAATGGGCTGGGTTCCGAAAGAAGACAATAAAAAATTTAGTGAAATTTTAGATAATATCGGTGATCTCGAGTATAATTACGAATCCGGGAAGAATTTAATAAAAAATTCTCCGCCTGTAAAATTAAAGAACAAGAAATTATTTGAATTTTTCGAATTTTTCGTGAGCACATACGGAATGCCTAGTTATAACGAAATAGATCCGACGCCGTTTGTAGCTATAACATATATGTTATTATTTGGAATTATGTTTGCGGATTTAGGTCAAGGGCTGGTAGTTTCTATAGTTGGCTGGTTGATGTACAAGTTCAAGAACATGAAACTCGGAAAAATATTAATACCTTGTGGGATATGCTCGAGTATATTTGGATTAATATTTGGTTCGGTATTTGGTTTTGAGCATGCACTGGATAAATTCTATAAAAATATTTTCGGATTAGACGAAAAATTAATAGACGTAATGAGCCCGAAATCTTCGAATTTGATAATATACATAGCTATTGGAATTGGAATTTTATTATTAATAATTTCTATGATACTGGGCATAGTTTCACAGATAAAAAAGAAAGATTACGGCGAAGCGATTTTTAGCCCGAACGGAATATCAGGATTAATATTTTATATATCAGTAATAATTATGTTACTAGACAAATTAATATTAAAATTAAACATAAGTAATATTATATATATATTAATGTTAATAGTAATTCCGCTGATGTGTATAATGTTCAAAGAAATTTTGATAAAATTAGTAGAAAGAAGACCGGACTGGAAACCTGAGAGTTGGGGAGATTTCTTGTCACAGAACTTTTTTGAGTTATTCGAAGTAGTTTTGAGTTATGTCACAAACACAATGTCGTTCTTGCGCGTAGGTTCTTTTGTATTAGTACATGCCGGCATGATGATGGTAGTTTTCGCGATTTCCGAAATGTTTACAGGCCTGGGATATGTAATAGCTCTGATAATCGGGAACATATTTGTAATTGCACTAGAAGCCCTTTTAGCCGGGATACAAGTTCTAAGATTAGAGTTTTACGAGATGTTCAGTAGATTTTTCGAAGGTCAGGGCCGAGAATATAAACCTGTAGTTTCTTAGTAAAAAATATATAAAATTAAATTTTGGAGGAAGTACAATGACAAAACTAATATTTTTAATACCGGTAATATTTATATTTTTATCTTGTTTGGTTGCAGTAAAACTGGTAAAAAGAGGCGTAAGCAGAAAGAAAGCTCTTTTAGCTCAAATTTGTTCTGTTGGGTTAGCTATGATTGGAGCTATGAGTCTTTGCGTGACTGTTAGTGCGAGCACTCAGAAAAGCAGCACTGCGCAAACACAAAATATTCAAGAACAAGAAGAAAGTACCGCAAATAGTAATGTAAGCACGGCGTTTGCTATAGGATTGATAGCTGCGGCACTTGTTACGGGACTTTCCGGAATCGGCGGCGGTATTGCAGTGGCATCTGCGGCACCGGCAGCAATTGCAGCAACTTCAGAAGATCCGAAAGCGTTTGGTAAAGCACTTATATTTGTTGCGCTGGGCGAGGGTATAGCACTCTACGGACTGTTAGTTTCTATATTAATCTTCGGGCAACTAGATAAATTAAAATTATAATTAATATTTTAGGTGATATTAATGAGATTTGAGTTAATTACTAACGATACGGACACTATAGTAGGTATGAGGTTGGCCGGGATATCAGGTAAGTTAGTTACCGAAGACAAAAATCAAATAGAAACTGAACTTAAAAAATCTATGGACATGCCGGACGTTGCAATAGTATTAATCACAGAGGGAGTAGCTAGAATCTGTGAGAGCTTAATTTACGAGTTGAAATCTAAATATCACAAGCCGTTAATAGTTGAAATCCCGGACAGTAAATCTGTTGGAAAAACAAAAAAGTCCATTACCAAATATATCAACGAAGCTATTGGACTCAAAATATAAAATATAATAAAAAATATAAGTAAGAGGTGAAATAATTGAGAAAAAGTTACAAAGCTAATAATTTTTTGAACGTGATAAATAAATATGCGAAAAAGCAAAAATCAAAAGTCTTAGATGAAATCAGAGAACAAGAATTAATATCTCAGAAAAAAATCGAAAATCAAATTCTTGAAGATACAAAATTAATAATAAAAAAAGCGATTATAGATCTCGAGAATGAGGTGGCTGTTGAGATATCACATAAAGAACTTGAAGAACGTAAAAAATTATCGCAAAGACGTAAAGAAATTATGAAAGATGTATTTAAAGAATCTCGGATAAAATTACAAGAGTTTTCGTGCTCAGATAAATACGAGATTTTTTTGGAGAGATCTTGTAAATCAGTTGCTCAGGTTATAAATACGCCTGATTTGGAAATATTAGTCAAATCTCAAGATATAAAATACGAGAATTTAATTAAAAAAATATTTAATAATTGTGAGCTAAAAATTACAGATAAAATAAAACTCGGTGGAATAATCGCGCAGAGTAAATCAAAAAAAATTATAGTAGACGACAGTTTGGACTCAAGATTAAAGTCACAAAGATCTTGGGCAGATGAAAATTTTGGGGTTTTGTTAGTAAAATAAAATATATAAAAATATATAACAGAGGTAAGAAACTATGGAAGATGTGATTTACGGCATAAATGGGCCTGTCGTTACTGTCAAAGATACGAATAATTTTTCTATGCTCGAGATGGTCTATGTCGGTGAAGAAAAACTTGTAGGCGAAGTAATTAAAATAAATCAAGAATTTACGACTATACAAGTATACGAAGAAACGACAGGATTAAAACCCGGCGATAAAATAATTGGTACCGGAACACCCATGAAAATTTTGCTGGGGCCGGGCCTGTTAAATAATATTTTTGACGGTGTCGAGAGGCCCCTTAAAGAAATTGAAAAACGAAACGGAGTATTTATTTCTCGCGGAAGTACGGTAGAACCGCTTGATTCTGAAAAATTATGGGACACGAAAATTTTAGTGAAACCCGGAGATATTATATCTCAAGGTGTTATTTATGCGATTTGTGATGAGTCTAATATAATTTCACATAAAATTATGATACCGCCGGGGATTTCAGGTGAAATTATAGAAATTATGCCTGATGATAAATACAAAATTCATGATACTATTGCGAAAATAAAATTAGATTCCGGTGAGATTTATAATTTAAGTTTGTGTCAAGAGTGGCCGATAAGAACTCCAAGACCTATAAAAAAACGGCTGGAAAATACTATGCCGTTGATTACCGGTCAGCGCGTAATAGACACGTTATTTCCGATAGCTAAGGGCGGAGTTGCGGCGGTTCCCGGGGGATTCGGCACAGGAAAAACTATGACTCAGCATCAATTAGCAAAATGGTGCGACGCAGATATAATAATATATGTAGGTTGTGGAGAACGCGGTAACGAAATGAGTCAGGTCGTTGAAGAGTTCTCAAAATTAATTGATCCGAAGTCTGGAAGACCTATGACTGAACGAACAGTTCTGATAGCAAATACTTCGAATATGCCTGTAGCAGCACGTGAAGCTTCGATTTATACCGGTATCACAATTGCAGAATATTATAGAGACATGGGATATGACGTGGCTATCATGGCTGACTCTACTTCAAGATGGGCGGAAGCACTGCGAGAAATCTCAGGTCGACTCGAAGAAATGCCTGCAGAAGAAGGCTTCCCGGCATATTTACCGTCAAGATTATCTGAATTTTATGAACGTGCCGGAAGAATAATATCTTTAGGTGGACCCGAAGGTTCTGTGAGTATAATCGGTGCAGTGTCTCCGCAGGGGGCAGACTTTTCTGAACCTGTTACGCAAAATACAAAGAGATTTGTACGGTGTTTTTGGGCATTAGATAAGTCTTTGGCGTACGCTAGACACTATCCGGCTATAAACTGGCTCAACAGTTACAGCGAGTATTTTACAGATCTCGACAGTTGGTATATTAAACATTTTGGAGATTCG
>JAFQKZ010000106.1 GCA_017414725.1 Clostridia bacterium | reverse complement strand
TCTACCATCTTCTTAAATGTTTCTGGTTTTACTCCAGTCAATCTGCGGAATTCTTTACTTCCTAGGTTTTTTATTTTTTCATATTTCATGCTTTCTATCTTATCATTTCTCCTTCTGCTTTTGTTACGCAGGAAGTCTATTGTTTAAAAAAGCCCAAGTTTTGCTATTGGAAGTGGTACTTTTAACAAATTCGGATGTATACTTGCCTTGTAGCCAACTTTTAGATAACTGGTAACCGTCTTTCCATTCATATATTTCCCCTATCTTTATATTTTTAGGATGATCTTTGAAATTTTTATCGAGCCAACTTATAGGGTTCAACCAGGACACTTCTGTACGTACGTTAATTCTTAAATCAAAATTTGGAGAATCTGTATTTGGTATAGTTGGTTTGTTTAACTTATTTAAAAACGTAGCCCAATCTTCAGCTATACTTTTCTTATGATTTATATATTCTCTAACAGCACCAATACGCTTTTTAGAATTTTTTATAAAATCTTGGCGTTCTTTCGAGCCTTTAATTTTTTCTTTTATCTTTTGGAATTTTATTTTTATACTTTCTTTTTCATTTTTATTACCCGAATTCATAACAATCACCTTTTACACAAAAACGCAAATCAAATAATTATTATTGTACTATATTTATAAAAATACAGAAATATTTACTTTTTTAACTTCAAAACCTCGTGAACAGATTTTACTATATCGTCAGCTTGCATATTGTATACAGATTTTAAATAATCTAATTTACCTACCTGTCCAAAAGTATCTTTTATGCCTATAGATTTTACAGGAACAGGACAATTTTCGCTTAGAACTTCGCATACCGCAGAATACAATCCGCCTATAATATTATGATTTTCAGCTGTAATTACAGCTTTGGTTTTTTGTGCGGATTTTATAACAGTGCTTTTGTCTATAGGCTTAATCGTATGAATATTAATAATTTCTGTACTTATATTCTGAGACTCCAAAATTTCACCGGCTCTAATAGCTTCTGAAGTCATAATTCCAGAACAAAAAATTGTAACATCTGTACCGGTTTTTATGATTTTCGAACCGAACAAATTAAAATCGCTTGAATTATTAATTATATCAGGTGCTTCTTTTCTGAGCATTCTTATATACACAGGTCCGTTATATTTTAAAATCTCAGGTAGAGCATATTTTAATTGATTATTATCAACAGGTTCAAAAATTACGATATTTGGGATACTTCTCAAAACCCCGATGTCTTCTACGCTCATGTGAGTTCCACCGTTATATTCTGCGGTAAGTCCGGGGTCTGTTCCGATAATTTTTACATTTTGATTCGCATAACAAATAGAAATTGCTATCTGATCACAAATACGTCTGGTTGCAAACGGCGTGAAAGAACATATAAACGGTATAAATCCGTAAGAGCTCATACCGGCCGCCATACATGCCATGTTTTGCTCTGCTATACCTACATTAAATACTCTATCCGAATATTTTATACTTAAATCTTGAAATCCGTTAGGTTTTGCTAAATCTGCGTTTAAAACTACTATGTTCGAGTTTTGAATCATATATTTTTCGAGTTCGTTAGAAAAAAACTTGCGCATTTCCATAATATTTTACTTTGCCTCCATTGTAGACAACATTTCAGATAATTCTTTTAAACCTGACTCTAACATATCCGGGGTTATGTTCATACTGTGATTATTAACTTTAGAATTTTCAACAAAACTTAGGCCGTGTCCTTTTATAGTATCCAAAATTATCATAGTCGGCAAATTATTATCAAAATTTTTAGCTTTTATAATAGCTTTGTCTATTTCTTCGCAATTATTTCCGTTTTTTACTCGCACTACATTCCAATTAAAAGATTCCCATTTTTTATCAATAGGCTCAATAGAACAGATTTCGTCCGTATAATTATCTAACTGAAGTTTGTTGTTATCTGTAAAAGCAATTAAATTATTTAATTTGTGCTGAGATGCAAACATTGCAGCTTCCCAGATTTGTCCTTCTTGGGATTCACCGTCACCAATAATAGTATATATATACGCTCCGTCTTGTTTTAGCTTTGAAGCTTTTGCGATTCCTACTGCGCACGAAAAACCCTGACCCAAAGATCCTGTAGTCATATCTATACCGGGAGTTCTGTTCATATCACAATGACTAGGTAAATTCGTACCGGGTTTATTTAGAGTGCTAAGCCAATCTTTAGGAAAATATTTTTTATCACACAAAACAGCATAAACAGCCGGGCCGCTATGACCTTTTGAGACTATTAATCTATCCCTGGCTATCATATTTGGATCTTGAGGATTAATATTCATGTGTTTATAATACAGAACCACAAGCAACTCGACTATCGAAAAACTTCCACCTATATGCCCGACACCAAGTGTTCCGATTTCGAACAATATATCCCTGCGAATCTCTAGACACTTTTTTGTGTAGTCCAAAACTATTCCTCCCGAAATTTATTACATAATTTATTTATATAATATT
>JAFQKZ010000105.1 GCA_017414725.1 Clostridia bacterium | reverse complement strand
TCAGGCGAAATCTGAACTTCCATGCCTTCTTTCAATCTTCTGCTTGTGCCGATCGGAACGTAACTATAGACTCTTATTTGATTATCATAATTCTCAGCTATAGCGCCTGTTAAATTTACAGTTTTCGGAACCGTGCCGCAAAAAATCCAGATAATTCCGGCAACTAAAATACTGAATATCGCAATTAATATCACGACTAAACTTGGATTTGTTACTTTAATATACTCATTTAATTGATCCGGTGAAGAAACACGCTCTAAACTACTTTTCCTAAATAATGAACTTTCGTTTCCAGCCATAGTATCAACCCTCTTTCAAAAAAACTAAATAAAATACTAAAAAAATTGTTTTATACAAAAAATCATATTTTCTTTCTAAATCTAAGTCAAGCACTTTTTACGAAAAAAAACACAAAAAACAGATATTTTTTTGTGCAATATCTATTTTTTATTGTTATTTTTAATTATTTTTAATCTTGAGAACTCTTCTCGCTCTTTTTCTTCAAGTGCATCAGTTATAAACTTAATTATTTTTTCAAATTTAGGTATTACGATATTTTTTAAAGCATTTGCACGTTTTTGTGTTTTTTTTATAGAATTAGCCAGTAAATATGCACTACTTTCTATTTCGGCCAATTTTACCGTCATTCTACGCGCTTCTCTAAAATACGAATATGCTTTGTCAAGATCAGAACTCGAATTATATAACCCGAACGGAATATTAATATTATCGCGATCTTTTAGTCGTACTATGGGAATTTCAACACCCATTACACTTCTGAAAGAAAGCTCAAGTCGTGATTCTACGGGAATTGTCAAAGATAATTCTTCGCAAACCCCAAGAGAAATATTTGATTTATGTAACATTTTGAACGCTTTTTCGTATATATTATCTATATTTCCCTGTATTTCGTCAGCTTTTTCTATAAGAGTCATCATTTCGCGTATCAAAATATTTCGCTTTTTGTCAAGTAATTCAAATCCTAATTTAGATAACTCATATGATTTTTTCGCTGATATTAAATTTGCTTTTGTCGGAGCCATTTGAGTGAACATATTTACTCTCCTTTCTATTATATTTTTTTATATTTTTTATATTTTTTTATATCTCAGAGTTATTATTCTCTTCGTCTTCTTCTATTAAATTATTAATATTAAATATATTAAATTGGTTTTCCAGAATTTTTTTGTCAGTAATGTAAAATTTCTCCAGAGTTTTCGTGCTTACTCTATCGAGTTCTTCTTTCGGAAGTATAGATAATAATGCCCAGCCTAAGTCCAGACTTTCTTCAATAGTTCTGTTTTCAGTAAATCCCTGATTTATGAAATTTTTCTCGAAACTCTTGCCAAAAGTCATATATAACTGATCGACAGGCGATAAATCTTCTTCTCCTATGACTGATGCTAAAGCGCGCGCGTCTTGTACTCTTGCATACGAAGCAAACAACTGGTTTGCAAGTTCAGGATGATCAGATCTTGTGAAATTCTCGCCTATGCCGTCTTTCATAAGTCTCGACAAAGATGGCAATATCGAAACTGCCGGGAAATAACCTTTTTGTTCCAGCGGTCTATCTAAAACTATTTGACCTTCTGTGATATATCCTGTTAAGTCCGGCACAGGATGCGTTATATCATCATTCGGCATAGTCAATATAGGTATCTGAGTTATAGATCCTGCATGATTTTTTATTATCCCTGCGCGTTCATATAAACTCGCAAAGTCTGAGTATAAATATCCGGGGTAGCCCTTACGTCCGGGGATTTCGTTCTTGGAAGAGCTGAACTCTCTTAAAGCTTCCGCATAAGAAGTCATGTCTGTCATGATTACCAAAACATGCATGTCTAAATCAAAAGCTAGATATTCAGCGGCCGTCAGAGCGCATCTTGGAGTCAAAATTCTCTCTATAATCGGATCATTAGATAAATTTAAATACATCACGACTTTATCACTGATACCTGTCTTATCAAATTCAGTTCTGAAATAATTCGCGACGTCGTTTTTGACACCCATTGCTGCGAATACTATCGCTAAATTTTTGTTATTTCCGGAACTTGGGTCTATTTTAGCTTGTCTGGCTATTTGTATCGCAAGTTCATTGTGTTTCATGCCTGAGCCCGAGAAAATCGGTAATTTTTGACCCCGTATCAAAGTCGAAAGCGTGTCTATAGAAGAAATTCCGGTATTTATATAATTCTGGGGATATACTCTTGATATAGGATTTATAGCAGTACCGTTTATGTTTCGTTTTTTTTGCGGAAATACTGTACCCAGATTATCTATAGGCTCTCCGGCACCGTTAAACACACGCCCTAAAATCTCCGGAGACAGACTTAATTCCATAGGTCTTCCTGTCATGTTTACTTGCGTGTTTGTCAAAGACATAGAATTCGTGCCCTGGAACACTTGAACTATTACTTTATCTCCCGAAATTTGTACGATTCGTCCGCGTCTGTAATTATTATTATCTAATTTTATGTCTACAATTTCTTCGTAAGACGCATTTTGAACGCCCTCAAGAGCTATTAATGACCCGCTTATTTCTTTTAATCCAACATAATTAATTATCATAAATTTAAGCTCCTATTATATTTATATTTTGAAATTTTATATTTTCCCGGTCACTAATTTATCCAAAATATCATCTATTTCTTTTCTGTAATTATCTATTTGATCCAGCCTGTCGTTCGGAATATCATATTTTATTCGTGCGATTCTATCAAAAATCCCTGAATTTATGACTCCTGAAATCGGCATCGAAGTTGCTATTAATTGCCTTACGCGTCTGTTTAAATATAAAATTATTTTCATCATTTGCTTTTGTTTTTCTAACGGCACAAAAGTATCTTCTTTATGAAATGCGTTTTGTTGTAAAAATCCGACGCGTATTAATTTTGCGATTTCTATTATTAATTTCTGATCATCAGGCAAAACATCTGAACCAACTAATTTCACTATTTCCATTAGTTTGCTCTCTTCGTTTAATATAGACATGATTTTTTTTCTGTATCTTATAAACGAATCTCCAAAATGTTTAATATACCAACTGTCGAGATCTGTAAAATACTCGCTGTAACTGTTGAGCCAGTTTATAGCCGGATAGTGTCTAGCGTACGCCAAAGACTTATCTAATGCCCAAAAACACCGTACAAATCTCTT
>JAFQKZ010000104.1 GCA_017414725.1 Clostridia bacterium | reverse complement strand
ATAAACTCAAGATTACTCCGAGTTTCTGGATGAGAGACAAAAAACTTGAAGTTATAGACAAGATTCCCATTGGTTCGGATTTAAATATATCAGGAAATTTCAAAGATTTAATAGAAAATTTAAAATAATAATAATTTAAAAAAGAAAGCGTGTTGAGAGTAATTATGTCAGAAAACCAAAATAATAATATAAGGAATATTGCGATTATAGCTCACGTTGATCATGGAAAGACTACGCTTGTAGATCAGTTATTGAAACAGAGCGGGATTTTCCGTTCAAATGAAGTAGTTGAAGAAAGAGTTATGGACTCGAATGATCTCGAAAAAGAACGCGGGATTACTATATTATCGAAAAATACTTCTGTAATTTATAATAATATAAAAATAAATATAGTTGACACTCCCGGACACGCAGATTTTGGCGGAGAAGTCGAGCGAATTCTCATGATGGTTGACGGTGTTGTTTTATTAGTTGATGCGTTTGAAGGATGCATGCCGCAGACCAGATTTGTGCTCCAGAAAGCTCTAAAATTGGGCAAAAAGCCGATAGTTGTAATAAATAAAATCGACCGTGACGGAGCTCGACCCGAAGAAGTCATAGATGAAGTTATAGATTTATTTATTGAACTCGGTGCAGATGATGACCAGATTGATTTTCCTGTTGTATATGCTTCAGGTAGAAACGGTTATGCTTTTATAAACAAGAATGATGCTCGAGAGAATTTAAGACCGTTGTTTGAAGTGATAATTTCAGAAATCCCGGCGCCCACAGGTGATCTAAACGGTCCGTTACAGTTATTAATCTCGAATATAGATTATGATGATTATGTTGGTCGAATCGGAGTCGGACGCGTTGAACGTGGGACTGTGACTGAAAATCAGAATCTTGTTTTGTGTACGCCTGACAGTGAACCAAAACGAGTAAAAATCGGTAAAATATACAAATTTGAGGGTTTAAAGAAAGTCGAGGCAAGTTCTGCGACAGTCGGGGACATAATATCTGTGTCCGGAGTTCCGGGAATAAATATTGGGGAGACTTTGTGTTCACCTGATAATATTGACCCGTTGCCGTTTATAAAAATTGACGAACCGACTGTATCAATGAATTTCATGGTTAATAATAGTCCGTTTGCGGGTCGCGAGGGAAAATTTGTAACTTCTAGAAATATTCGAGAGAGATTATTTAAAGAAGTCGAAACGAACGTGTCTATGAGAGTCGAAGAGACTGATTCTGCTGATACTTTTAAAGTTTCGGGACGCGGAGAGTTACACCTGTCAATTTTGATAGAAACTATGAGGCGCGAGGGATTCGAGTTTCAAGTATCAAGACCGCAAGTAATTATGAAAGAGATTGACGGAAAAATTCACGAACCGGTCGAGATTTTGTCAATCGAAGTACCTGAAGAATACGTCGGAGTAGTAATCGAGAAAATCGGAGCACGCAAAGCTGAAATGACGAACATGAGTCCCAAAGACGGCGGCATGACTTTGTTAGAGTTCAGAGTTCCGTCCAGGGGAATTATTGGCTACAGATCTGAATTTTTAACAGACACCAACGGTAAGGGCATAATAAATCAGATTTTTGATAAATATGAATTATACAAAGGCGAAATCAACCAGAAATATCACGGTTCTCTGGTTGCGCACGAGACCGGTGTCAGCACAGGCTATGGACTTTTCGCAGCGCAAGACCGTGGAAAATTATTTATCGGACCCGGAATTGAAGTCTATGAAGGCATGGTCGTAGGGTCAACTCCGAAAGCCGAAGACATAACTGTGAACATTTGTAAGAAAAAGCACGTGACAAACATGAGAGCATCGGGCTCAGACGAAGCTTTAAAACTGACTCCACCTGTGATCATGAGCCTAGAACAATCTATAGAATTTATTGACGATGACGAATTATTAGAAGTAACGCCTAAATCTTTGAGAATAAGAAAAAGAATTTTAGACAAAACGATGAGATTAAGAAGCAAAGTTTCGAAATAAAATATAATAAACTCGGGAAGAGATTTGTTGATATTTAACAAAAACTTGAGATATATAATTTATTTTCTAGAGATATATTTGTTATTTTTGTTCGAGCAACATACATGTGTATTATTAGTTTTGAGTTCCGTAATTTCTATATGTATGCTTGAAAAGAGTAATTTAAATATATTTCTGGGGGCGTTTTCGGGTTTTTTACTTGATATATCAAAAAATACTTTTGTATTATATATATTATTTTTAATTTTCACAGGATATTTAATAAAAAAAATCTGTACATATTTCATAAAAACAAATATAATTAGTTGTGTTTTTGTGAATTTTGTGACATTAATATTATTTTTAGTTATAAATATATTTATAAATTATTTTGTATATAATATTAATATATTAAGTTTGTGCAAAAACAAATATATATACTTGATTGTGAACAGCCTGATTTTTAGTGTGATTATATATTATTTTAATTATATAATTTGGCATTTTATGGGAGAAAAACATCGTGAAAAACGCCGGAAAAAAATATAAATATTTAAATTACGCTAGATATATATTATTTTTAATTTTTGTTATTATTATATTTATATTATTTTTCGCGAGATTAATTAACTGGCAAATTATAAAACATGAGTATTATAAAGAACGCGCGAACAGCAGTAATGTGTATTTTATAAATACGGAGCCTGTGCGTGGCGAGATTTTAGATAGAAACGGCGTTGGGCTTGCTGTAAACCAAACAGGTTATAAAATTTTCTTAGACAGATTGCATATTTCTAAAAACACAGAAAATAATTTATTGGTAAAAATTACAAATTTTTTGAATTCTAAAAACGAGCCCTGGACAGATGTTCTTCCAATTTATGTAAATAATAACGAATATTTTTTTGACGAGGACAAAATTTCCGAGATAAAATTACTAAAAAAATTCCTGAAATTACACGAAAATTCGAGTGCTACAGACTGTATAAATTATATGATTTCTAAGTATATTCCGGAAAATAATAGTGAATTATACACAAAACAAGAAATTCGAAATATCTGTAGTATTAAATATAATCTTGACAAAAACAGTATTTTATATTATAAGTCTGTTCCGTATGTGATTAGTAATAACATAAACAAAAATACTGCACTTGAAATTCTCGAGAAAAATCGTGAATTCTCGGGTATTAGAATCCAGAGTTCGTTGACTCGAAGTTACGTGAGCAAAGATCTGTTATCGCATATTATTGGTTATATTGGCTCGATGTCACATGAAGAATTCGAAGAAAAAAAACAAAATTATTCTATGGACGAAAAAATCGGAAAATCCGGTATCGAAAAAAAGTTCGAGAGTTTTCTCCATGGTAAAGGCGGAAAGCGTCATGTACAGATCTCAAAAACCGGAGAAATTACTAAAATTTTAGAAAAAGACCAGGCTGTTTCCGGTAATACTGTATATTTGACTATATCATCTGAGTTGCAAAAAATAGCCAACGAATCACTAAAAAATAACATAGAAAAAATCAAAAAATCGGGAGTGAAAGACTGTAATTCCGGGGCAGTTGTAGTTTTAGATACTCGAGATTTTTCGATTTTG
This sequence comes from Clostridia bacterium, assembly GCA_017414725.1. GTDB lineage: Bacteria > Bacillota > Clostridia > Oscillospirales > Acutalibacteraceae > UMGS1491. The sequence goes on along the minus strand of JAFQKZ010000104.1, from coordinate 904 downwards.
GCCGCGGCTTCGTATCCCAGTTTTGATCTCGAAAAATTCATGGAAGACAGGTCGTATTATACAGAATTAATTAACGATCCGGCTGTTCCGTTGTTAAATCGTGCGTTTTGTGGAGCATATGCTCCGGGTTCGATTCACAAGCCACTGGTCGCCCTTGCGTCGCTCGAAGAGCATAAACTTGAGCCCGACGAGAAAATTTCTTGCACCGGAAGCTTTAATTTTTATAGAAATTACAGGTTGCACTGTATGGGCGTGCACAGGAGCATAAATTTGGTAACTGCGTTGGCACGTTCGTGCAACGTGTTTTTTGCAGAGCTCGGGCGTCGTCTCGGCGCAGAATTGCTGGAATCCTGGGCAAAAAAATTCGGTCTTGGAGTCAAAACCGGCGTGGAATTATCTGAAAGCATAGGAATTGTAGCCGGTCCGGAGCACTCCAAAAAAGTCGGATCCAGATGGTACGAGTCTGGCTCGTCGCAGGCCGCCATAGGTCAGTCAGACAACATGTTCACACCACTTCAATTAGCGACATATGTAGCTACTATCGCGAATAACGGCGTGAGATACAGAACTCATTTGCTATACAAAATCACAGACTATTCCCGTGAAAAAATTATACAAAATTACGAACCTGAAATATTAGAAACTATTGACATCTCACAAGAAAATTTGACTCTAGTAAAAGAAGGAATGCGACAAGTAGTTCTATCAGGTACAGCTCGAGATTTCGCGAGTTTCCCTGTACCTATCGCTGCGAAGACCGGCACTGCACAGAACTCGGGATCCGACCACACGACTTTTATTTGTTTTGGACCGTACGAAAATCCCGAAATAGCAATAGCTGTAGTGATAGAGCACGGTGTCTCTGGTATGGCGTCAAAAAACATAGCTCGCGATATCCTTAATT
>JAFQKZ010000103.1 GCA_017414725.1 Clostridia bacterium | reverse complement strand
TCCGTTTAATCTTTCATGGATTTCTTGATTATTATATAAAAACATAATAGTCGGTATGGACATGATATTATATTTTTGAGCGATCTCTTGCTCACTATCTATGTCAATTTTCTTGAATATTACTTTGTCTAAATATTTTTGTTCAAGTCTTTCTATAACAGGAGCTTGCATTTTGCACGGTCCACACCAGTGTGCGAAAAAATCATATATAACTAACATGAATATCTCTCCTTTACTTAAATACATGTACAGTAAGTTATTATAATATTTATCAAACAAAAATCAACAAAATATGTTAAAAGCAATGCCACACAGACCAAAAACAAATAAAAATACTGTTTCGTGCCTAATTTTATTCTGTAATTAAGAATGTGTTTTTATAACTTTTTGTTATTATCGAACAGAAATATTGTTTTAAAAGCAAAAAGTTTACACGACATTTGTTCATTAAATTTTTGCGCGGTGTGATTTTAAATCACGATTATTCTCTTCTAGAAAATCTAAAATTAAACCCAAAAACTTGTCTTTGAAGTTCTCTGTACTTTCCGGATTTGTCAATATTTCTTCTAATTTGTTACTCATAAATATCACTCCTAAAATTATTTTCAAATTATATACTTAAAATTGTATGTTATTGAGTGGTTCTTGTCAATAGACAAACACGCACAAATTATGTAATATTATCACATAATAACAAGCGAGGGATAGATATATTGTCAAGAAAATTATTTACATCAGAATCAGTTACTTCGGGGCATCCGGACAAATTATGTGATTATATTTCAGACAAAATTTTAGATAGTATTTTAGAGAAAGACCCAAACGCACACGTAGCTTGCGAGGTCACGGCTTCGATGGGTTTGATACACGTAATGGGCGAGATTAACACGGATTGTTACGTAGATATTAATAAAATAGTGCGTGAAGTTGTGACGAGCGTGGGATACACAAGCTCAGACTCCGGTCTTGACGGAAACACATGCGGAGTTATAGTTTCGATAAATTCGCAGTCCGGTGATATTAATATGGGAGTTTGCGAGTCGCTAGAAAACAAGAACGGAGATACCAGCCCTGAGAGCCAAATCGGTGCAGGAGATCAGGGCATGATGTTCGGATATGCGTGCAACGAAACGCCGGAACTAATGCCGATGCCTATTTGTCTTGCACATAAATTAGCGAAAAAACTCGAGGAAGTCCGAAAAAATAATATTTTAAATTATCTCAGACCGGACGGCAAAACTCAGGTCACAGTCGAGTATCATGATAATATTCCAAAAAGAGTACATAATATTATAGTTTCTGCGCAACACTCTGATAATATAAATTTAGAACAAATAAAATCTGATATTAAAAAATACGTAATAAATACTGTTATAGATAAGAATTTAATTGACGAAAACACAGAGATATTTATTAATCCAACAGGGCGATTTGTGATTGGCGGTCCGATGGGCGACACAGGTCTGACCGGTCGCAAGATTATAGTTGATACATACGGCGGTTATGCGTGTCACGGCGGCGGAGCGTTTTCCGGGAAAGACCCGACTAAAGTTGACCGTTCGGGGGCTTACGCTGCAAGATACGTCGCGAAAAATATCGTGAAATCAGGTGTTTGTGACAGATGCGAAGTCCAAATTGCTTATTCTATAGGTGTTTCTCGCCCGGTTTCGATTATGATAAATACTTTTGGGACTTGCAAGTATAAAAATTTGACAGACGAAAAACTATCTGATATTGTTCAAGAAATTTTTGATTTAAGAGTCTCGAGCATTATAAAGAATTTTGATTTAAGAAGGCCGATTTACAGCCAGCTTTCGTCGTATGGTCACATGGGCCGCGAGGATTTAAATGTCCCGTGGGAGAAAATTGACAAGACGGAAATTATACAAAAATATATAAAAAATATTGTTCAGGAGTGATAAAATATGAACAAAATCTCAGAACAAGTTAATCAACTTAAAAATAATTTTTCGCAAGAAATTAACAATATAAAAAATTCTCAGGATTTAAATAATATCAAAAATATATTTTTAAAGAAAAATACCAAAAATTTATACGCAAATTTAAAAGAAATTAGTGACATAGACGAAAAGAAAAAAATTGGCGAGATTATAAATAATTACAAGAAGTTTATCGAAGAAAAAACAACAGAACTCGAGTCTAAATTTAATATAAATACAAATAATTCGAAATATGATATTAGTATTATAAAAGATAATATTAAACGTGGGTCCGGGCATCCGTTAATAAAGATTTACCAAAAGATCGAGAAATTTCTTGTATCTATGGGCTTTTCAGTCGTGCAAGGACCTGAAATTGAGCTTGACAAATACAATTTTGAGATGCTGAACATGCCGTCACATCACCCGGCAAGAGATATGCAAGACACGTTTTATATAAACATGCCGAATATTTTATTGCGATCGCACACTTCGTCAGTTCAAATCCGGACAATGCTAGAAAAAAAAGAGCCGCCGATACAGATAATTTCGCCGGGAACAGTTTATCGAGTTGACGATATTGACCCGCAGCACACACCAATGTTTTATCAAATCGAAGGGCTCATGATAGGCGAAAAAATCTCGTTTGCGAACTTAAAATATGTGCTTATAAATTTGATAAAAGAAGTGTTCGGA
>JAFQKZ010000014.1 GCA_017414725.1 Clostridia bacterium | reverse complement strand
TTTTTTATTTATAATTTTAATAATATTTTCTGAATCAAGACCAAAATTTTCAATCTGTGATTGCATGTTGTTATGCGTAACAAAAGTATCAGGAATAGTATAACTCGAATACTCTCCGGTGAACTCACGAGATTTTAATAACAAATTCCCGAGTTTTTCACTAATGCTTCCGGAATTTGTACTCTCTTCGAAAAACATTACTTTTTTGTACTTACATATTATATTAATAATATTTATATTAATCGGAAAAATAGTATTTAATTTTAAGATATTTATACTTGTTTTTCGGCTGGCCAAATATACTTCTGAGAAAATTCGTCCGTAAGTTATAACTAAAATATTATTACTAGAATTGTTATTAAAAAAATCATAATCTTGGTTATTAAAATTATAATTCTCAGGTTTATATAATTCTGTATTTTTGGGGTATCTAATGGCCAGAATTTTGTTTTCTGTAGAGTTAACAGAATTTTCGAGCATAATTTCTAATTCTGAAAGAAAACTCGGAGCGTATATTTTTATATTTGGTATAGTAGTCAAAAAACCTACGTCGTACAGACCCTGATGAGCCTCGCCGTTTTCGCCCGTTAGACCTGCTTGGTCTATAGCCAATATTATTTTCAAATTTTGCATAGATATATCATGAAAAATCTGGTCATAGGCTCTTTGCAAAAAACTCGAGTATATTGCTACAACCGGGATTAAATTATTTGTAGCGAGACCTCCGGCAAAAGTTACAGCGTGGCTTTCTGCGATGCCTACGTCAAAGAATCTGGATTTAAATTTATTTTTAAATTCTGAGAGCCCTGTAGAGCTCGTCATAGCGGCAGTGATAGCACAAATTCTATTATTTTTCTCAGCGAGTTCACATAATTTTTTTCCGAATACACTAGAAAAGCTATTATTATTTTTTTTGTTAAAACTCGTATTTAAATTATTTATATCAAAAGGACCAACGGCATGTGAATTTTTAGGGTCTTTTTCAGAGATCTCATAGCCTTTGCCCTTGCTGGTTATCACATGTATCAAACTAGGTCTATCGAGATTTTGTACTAATTTTAGTACTTTTTGTAACTCTGTGATGTTGTGACCGTCTATAGGACCGTAATATACAAATCCCATATCTTCAAATAAACTACTTTTGTAAAATATACTTTTAATTATATTTTTTGATCTTATTAATATTTTTTTGATTTTGTTTCCAAAAGAGTTATGATTTAGAATTTTTTCCAATAAATTTTTAGATTTTATGTAAGACGGTTTAATACGTGCACGTGACAAATATCGTGCTATAGAACCAACGTTGTTTGAGATAGACATTTTGTTGTCGTTTAGTATAACAGTAAAATTTTTACATCCGGCACAATTATTCAGCCCTTCGTATGCCAGACCACCTGTCAGAGCCCCGTCGCCTATTACAGAAATTACATGATAATTTTGATTTAAAATATCTCTGGACCGTGCGATACCCAGAGCAGAAGAAATAGAAGTACTGCTGTGGCCGGAAGTAAACAAATCATAAATACTTTCAGACTTGTTTGTAAACCCGGAAATATTATTATGAGTTCTGATATTATTAATATTATTAAATCTTCCTGTGAGCATTTTATAGGCATAGCACTGGTGACCGACGTCCCAGATAATTTTATCTTCGGGCAAATTAAATACAGAACACAAAGCTACTGTTAACTCTACGACGCCCAAATTTGAAGCCAGATGTCCACCGTTTTTCGCAACTATCTCAATAATTTTACTACGAATTTCTTCACACAAAATATTTAAATTATTTATTTTTTTCAAATCTTTAGGACTATTAATCTGACTTAACAAATTATATTTATTACTCATATTAATTTTAACAGTACTTCTTTCATA
>JAFQKZ010000102.1 GCA_017414725.1 Clostridia bacterium | reverse complement strand
GGGGCAATTGTTTTTTCTGAAATAGTATATTAAAGAATATACTTCGTGAAATTGTAGCATGGGCTCGAGACCGCCGATTATAACGGCCCGAGTTATGATATTCGAAACATATCTGTCAAATATATCTGAGATTTTTATGTCAAAAGTCGGTAATTTGGAAACTCGCATGTTTTGACAGATATTTATATTTTTGTTTAGTTCTGTCAGACACTTAAAATCACATGATTTTGCGTACAATTATATTTTCAGACTAACGACCTAATCTGTAATAGCAAATAAACCTTTTTTATGAGCTCCATCTAAACCTACAGCAGTAATTATAACGCCAATAATGATAGTAGCTATTCCGATTACTACGGTTTCTATATTTGTAGCCGGACGAGAATTTATATAACTTCTAGTATCATCGTGATAATGTACATGACGATCAAGAAACCCAGCACTGACAAATTCCAATTCTTTTTCGGAACAAAACATAATCTTTTTGTTGTTTCTTATCATATACAAACACATTCTCTCTTTAATGTTTTTCCTAAAATTTATCTTACTGTATTATTATACGATATTTTAAATAGCTTGTCAAGTGTATTTTTAAAAACAAGAAACAGCAGGGAAACAAAGTCCCTACTGTGAGCGGCGAGAATATTAACGTATGGTAGCTATTGTATTCTACTTGTCCTTGCGGTTTCTGCTATTTTAGTTCGGTGGGTTTAACGATAGACGAGGTTAAGAGGCCTTCTACGTCAGGTGAAAATTATTTTGTTTGGCCAATTTCTTTGAATTCGTCATTTAACTTGTCATAATCAAGTACAAATTTTTGTGGGTGATTTTTAGAACTTCTTGACTTTTCAATTCCGTACAGAGAACGTATATCGACTAATCTTCCTCTTAATTTTACTAAGAAATCTTCTAATCCTCTGACTCCTTTATTTTTTTCTTCAGCAACTTGAGCAACTTTATCAGCAAAATCTGAAGTAAAGTCCAGGTCCATATTATAAAGTTCGCTGTAACTTGCCTTCAAACGGTCGGTCAATGGTTTTAGAATAATTTTGTAGTCATCAGCAGTAAAGTTTTCGAATTCTACAACATCAAAACGATTTACCAGAGATTTATCTCTAAGTACAGTTGTTCTTGCGGCGGCATGAGCCTCGCTCAAGTTCTTTTTCGGGAGCCCCCAACATTCTCTGAACTCGTTACTTATACATATAAATGTAGTTCTAGAAACGTCGATATCTTCATATTCACCGTTTGAAAGACAGATTCTCAGTTTTCCGGTGTCTTTAGCATCTCTCAGACGTTCAAGAATTGTATCCTGCGGGTCGTTTTTATGAATTTTATCTATTTCATCAATAACTATAATTACGTTATTATTTAATTTCAATTCGTGTACGATATCAGACGATTCATTAAACAAACGGTCTGCCGGCGAAAGATCTAGCTGGGGTTCTTCAGAAGGTATGTCTTTTTTTCTATTCCATCCCAAGTCGTTATAGACATTAACCACAGGAGCGTTAGACGGCGGAGGCGGAGATTTTATAGAAGAGGATGTAATAAACTGCCATGGTTGCATATCTTGACCGAAAAGAAGCAGAGAAAGCATTCGTGCACAGTAAGTTTTTCCAGTACCCGAGTCGCCTATAAAAGTCATTACGCAAGCAGAAGAACAAGATTTTCCGGTAATTTTACTTTCCTTCCACATGTCAATATGTCCGCTAATAATATCCACAACTTTATTGATGGCCTTATCCTGAGCAAAAATATTAGCTTTTAAAAACTCCAATGCTGTCTTGCGAAATTCCACTGGGTTATCGTCCAATTTTTTGCGGTTATAAATAAATTTGTTTTTAAACCACCTTATTGGGGGTTTAACAATATCGTTAACAAACGGAGTCCAAAGCCATTTGATCAATTTATACAACCCCGGCAGCAAAAGCACTACAGGCAACACTAACATTGCTTGGTCAACCACGTTCAGTTTTGTAAACTCGTCGATCACACCCATAACTACGCTGTCGCCTGCCTTCACACGGGGAGTCATACTTAACTTTTCACTGGGCGCAGCAGACAACATTATAAGTGCCAAAGAAATTGCGGTAAGTCTATGTGCCTTCGTTCGACCTCCAGCTACACACGCCATGTCAAAATCGTTAGTTCTACTTATTGAACCTATTCTTTCAAATAACAAAACAAAACACTTGTACATGAAAATCTCTAAATCTTCTTTGGTGAATTTCTTTCTTGTGTATTTTTTGCACAACCAGAAAAACTTATCTAGTCTTTCAGAATAATTTTCAATCTTCAATATTTCTTCTAAATTCTCATTTTCTAAGATCCCATTCATTACACAAACCAATTCTTTTGTCATAAAAAATAATTTTCCTTTCTAAAAACATAAAATACAAAAATATAAATTTATTTTATGATTATTATAACACGTATTTTTCTCTCTGTCAAGTATATTTTTCAAAATAATTTATATCTAACAAATTCTCTCAGAATACTGATTATCAGAGCTCAAAATTATTCCCAGAGTATTATCAAATCTGGGATTTGAATCAGGTATATATCTTCCGTATTTAATTATAATATTATCTAGATCTTGTAATTTTTTAATATATTGTTCTATTTCGTGATAGTAATAACCTGTGTATATCACAAAATCGTCAGGGCAATTGTTTTTTCTGAAATAGTATATTAAAGAATATACTTCGTGAAATTGTAACATGGGCTCGAGGCCGCCGATTATAACGGCCCGAGTTATGATATTCGAAACATATCTGTCAAATATATCTGAAATTTTTATGTCAAAAGTCGGTAATTTGGAAACTCGCATGTTTTGACAGATATTTATATTTTTGTTTAGTTCTGTCAGACACTTAAAATCACATGATTTTGCACATATGAACATAGAAGCTTTTTTATAATCTTGGAAATTCTCGTCAACTATTTCTTTTACAGACATGAACTCTAAACAAGATCTTAGATCAGCGGTCATTTATAGTAAACCACTTTCTCTTTTCAAATTCTTGCTTACGCTCTTTGCTATATGCTGATACCGGAACTAAAAATCCCACAACTCTGGAATAAGTATCTACCGGTTTTTCTCCGCATTTTGGGCATTTCGGGCTAAAAAACGCATGTTCGCTTGCACAAACTGAAATTTTACAGTTATATGCGAAATATATTACTCCGGATTTTGCTATTAAATTTAATAAATCCCAAGCTTGTTCTTCATCGGCAAATTTACCTGCGAGATTTATGTGCGATATCTGTCCGCCACCACATTCTTTGTCTAGAATAGATCCTAGTCTTATTTTCTCATTTAAAGTACATTTTTCCATTAATGGAATCCATTGGTTTGAATAAATTAAATAGCTTTCTTTGTCGGGATATATCAAATCATCTTTGTGGCTTAAGACTACATTTGCACGTTCCGCCGGTACCGCTTCAACATTAATACTGTAATCAAAATTATAAGTTTCTTTGTGATTATTAATAAAATTTAATATTTCTTTTGCGAACTCAAGCCCGGATTCTGAGTAAGATTTATTGCCAAAATCATCCGTGTCTATCATATCAAATTCACATAAAACTTCATACATTGCAGTAATTCCGATAGTATTATATTGCTTTTCGATCTCAATTAATCCATGAGTATAATTTGGAAGTAAATTCAATTTAATATTTTCTTGTATAATTCCGCGAACAATATCAAGTATCTTGATACACGTATCTAATCTTTCTTTGAGTATTTCCATAAATTTATTTTTATTTTTGTTAGATTCCAAAGCAATTCGTCTGAGATTTATAGTATTAACCTGAATGCTTCCGATGGAAAGAGAAGTTCCGCCTACTGAATTTATAAAAGCATCTAATTTTGAAGTATTAGAAATTAATCTACAGCAATTTGAAAGACTGGTAACATCGTTGCCGACATAAAAATTACTGTCGTACCATTTCATATTATGTTTGTTGCACCATCTGGCAAACTCTTCGTCTACAAATTTTCCGTTCTGATATAACAGAGAATATGTTAACACAGGAAAAGTCATCATAGTCTCTTCACGAGTTTCCGATACAACTTCCATAAACACTTTTTGATGTTCAATTATTTGTTCAATATGATCTATCACAAACTCTCCGTTCGGGAACTGTCTGCCACCAAAGAGTTCTATTAAATAATTTCTGTCCATAACACTAATATTTGAAAAAGCACATTCTGTTACTCTTAAATATGGCTGATTAAGATCATATATAAATTTCTGGAAACATTGTTTTCTGTAATATTCAGGATCTTTTAAGTAAAAATTGTTTTTTACGTCATTATACCAAAAATAATACGAGTACAATAAATAACTCGGCAGCCCCACAGCTCCGCTACTTCTATTGGCAGCCCAACTTATAAACTCTAAAACATGGTCATTATATGTAGTCAAGTGTTTTGGAGCACCGGTTTTAAATTTATTTATAAAATATAGTCCTTTTTCAACTAACTTGTCTAAATCATACGCATAACAGTATGGTACAAAAGACGCCGTAGACGAGTTGTGCAAATAAGATTCGCCTGTCCATTCGCCTTCAAGCCATTTTTTTGCCAACTCTAAACCATATTTTTTGCACGTATCTTTAAAAATTTTATTATAAGACAGTAATTTTGTATGAGGCTTAACCATATCTGATAACATTGTACGAACATCCATAGTTGTACTGTTTGCGTTTGCATCAATAGTCGTATCTGCAACACTACTTGACTTTATAAAATTATCGATAAAATCCGTGAAATTCAAATTCGAGTCAGAAAAGCCATTCATCATAGCAAATTTTTCGCCATATTTTTCTTTCAACTCTCCCATGAATTTCGCAAATTCTAAATCAAAATTTAATTTAATATCCACTAAAAATATCCTTTCTGTAATTAAAATATAATTTATTTAAATTTTAAGAATTAACTATTTGATTTTTGTCTGATTCTATTTCTGAATTTAAAACACTATTCAAAACACTGGGCTCTGTAAGATCAACTAAATTATTATCTACCAAAACATTTTCGCTTTTTTCTGTGTTTAAAACTTGATTATTAACCCATGTATTTGCGTCTATAAAACTCATCAAATTATTATCAACTTCTAAAACAGGTATACTCATAATATTTTTTGATTTCAAAATTTCTATATCACTAATTTTCGTAAACTTAATATTCTTCGAGTTTAATTTAGTTTCTAAAACTTTACATTTTGGGCAATCATTACT
>JAFQKZ010000013.1 GCA_017414725.1 Clostridia bacterium | reverse complement strand
TCTCAAGCTTTAAACTAAAGTTCAAATCCCGTTCAAACTCTGTTAAGCTCCCTGAAGCACTTTATTATATTATCACGCCCTCCATTTTTTAGTCAATACTTTTTTCGATTATTTTTTATTTTCTTTAATTTTGTACAAAAATAATTATAAAATTAAAAAAATTATATCTAAAATATATTATTAACTTAGAAACTCTATGGAAATTTCTGGATTCTTTGTATCTATTCTTAACAAATTATTTTCTTTGTCGAATCTCAATTCTGTTTCATTATTACTGTAAATTTTCTCGCTCTCTTCTGTCTTCTTGAACTTATAATTATCACCTTTCATATTATCGAAAATTTCTATTATTTTACTAATTTTCGAGTTTTCTTGAATAATATTTTTGGTGAATTTGCCCTGTAAATCACCCTGCGAGATCTCATATTTGTCACAATTTCGAGTAATTTTGAAGTTTTTTAAATTCTCAGGACTGTCAAAACTTATACTGAAAATCCCCTCAGGAGAATAAGTTAAATTCCCTGTGCTCTCTTCGTCCCCTGATGTTATTTTGACTTTTTTGTCTATTATAGAGTTTATCCCCGAAAATTCTTGAGAATTTTTGTTGCACCCTGACAAAAAAATAACCAAAAACATGCTAAATATTAAATAAAATAAATTTTTAAACCGCAAAAAATCACCTGTTTATAAATATATACAATATATTTATTCGCAGGTCTCTGTACATATAACTATTGCACAAGCGTATGTTTTTTCATGACTTAAACTCACCGAAATTTCTGAGTTTTTGTATTTTTTGTATAAATTTCCCGTTAATTTTATGTACGGTTTGCCAGTGCTTTCGTGCAAAATTTCTACTTCTCTTAAATTTATATTAAATATTCCTGTCCCTATCGCTTTCGCAAATGCTTCTTTTGCACAAAATCTCGCCGCTATGCTCTCTATTTTGTTTCTTTTATTTTTCTTTAACAATAATTCTTTTTGTTCTTCTTCACTGAAAATTTTGTTCATAAATCTTGGATTTTGTATACTTTTTTTGATTCTCGATATTTCTATTATGTCTATCCCCGTTAAAATCAAACCATCGCCCTCTATACATTATATATGTAAAAAATAACACAAACTTTGTACATACACAAATTGTAACCCTAACTCATATTTATGAAAATATAAATTCATAACACGGGGGGCGATTTATATTAAAAATATAAATAATATACAAATTTTGCCGTTAAATAAAGCTATCTCTGGTGAATGTTACGAAATTTTGTCAGTTAGATTAAATAATAATATTTTTAGACGCAGAATATTTGATCTGGGTTTGATCCCCAACACCATCGTCAAAGTTCTCCAAAAAAGCCCGTTCGGTGACCCTACCGCTTATTTTATCAGGGGTACTGTGATCGCCCTTAGACAAGATTGTACCAAAAAAATTATAGTTAAAAAAATAAATTAATCTTGGCGGTGTCTCATGATCACTAAATTTAAACAAAATATTAATAAAAATATAAAAAATTATGATAATTATAAAAATTATAAAATTGCTATAGCCGGTAATCCCAATGTCGGTAAAAGTACCATTTTTAACGCTCTGACCGGCCTCAATCAGCATACCGGTAACTGGCCCGGCAAAACTATCGAACGTGCTCAGGGTAAGTGTGTTTATAAGAATAAAATCTTTAATTTTATCGATATTCCGGGAACTTATTCCCTACTCTCAAACTCCCCCGAAGAAGAAATCGCTCGCGATTTTATATGTTTCGAAAAACCTGACGCGATCATTATTATCCTCGATTCAACTTGTATAGAAAGAAATCTTAATCTCGTTCTCCAAATACTCGAGCTCACTCAAAACGTAGTTATTTGTCTAAATTTAATAGACGAAGCTCAGAAAAAAAATATTTTTATTGATACTGACGAACTTTCTTTGCAATTGGGTGGCGTCCCTGTTATCACTACAAACGCTCGCAAAAAAAACGGTCTCGAAAATTTATTAGTTCAAACCCAAAAAATATGTGAGAAAAAAACTAAAACATTTAATATACAAAATAATATAAAATATAATAATTATATAGAAAATTCTGTTGATATTATACAAGAAAATATTAATATTAATAATAATTTAAATATAAACCCCAGATGGCTAAGCTTGAAATTACTCGAAAATAACCCGAATTTTAATAACAAAATAAAAAAATATATAAATTATGATAACATACAAGATATTGTCTCAAGTCAAATAAATATCTTGTCTGAAAAAATTACAGACTTTAAAGACGAAATTATAAAAAATATTATTAATCACAGCGAAAGAATATTTAAATTATGCGTCAAAGAAAAAAATCAAAACTATGACAAACATGATAGATTCTTCGATAAACTCTTGACTTCTCCTGTAACCGGATTTCCTATTATGATCTTATTGTTTCTAGTAATATTCTGGATCACTATTACCGGTGCCAATTATCCCTCAGATCTAATTTCAAATTTGTTATTTGATTTCGAAGAAAAATTAATTTATTTTTTTGATTTTATTAAAATTCCTGAAATAATTACAAGTGTCTTGATTTCCGGTGTCTACAGAACTCTCGCTTGGGTCGTCTCCGTTATGCTCCCTCCTATGGCTATTTTCTTCCCGCTGTTTACTTTTCTTGAAGACATAGGCTATTTGCCCAGAATCGCTTTTAATCTGGATTATTTATTTAAAAAATGCGGTTCCCACGGCAAGCAATCTCTGACTATGTGTATGGGCTTCGGCTGCAACGCCTGCGGTATAACAGGCTGCAGAATTATTGACTCCCCACGCGAAAGATTAATCTCTATATTAACTAATAATTTCGTGCCCTGTAACGGTCGATTCCCTATTTTAATATCTATTATAAGTATGTTCTTAATCACTAGTCATAACTCCAATTTTAATTTTCTGTTATCAAGCATTATACTTACTTCTATTATTATATTTAGTGTTCTGATTACTTTTATAGTATCAAAAATCTTGTCAAAAACTATCTTGAGTGGCGTACAATCTTCGTTTGCACTAGAACTCCCGCCCTACAGAAAACCTCAATTATCTAAAATCTTAGTCAGATCGCTCTTCGACAGGACTATATATATTTTGGGAAGAGCTGTCTCTGTCGCCGCCCCAGCAGGATTAATCATCTGGCTATTCGCGAACATACATATTAATAACATGAGTCTATTATTACACGTATCAAATTTTCTCGATCCGTTCGCAAAACTAATAGGCCTCGACGGCGTGATTCTCATGGCGTTTATTTTGGGATTCCCCGCAAACGAAATCGTCTTCCCTATTATTATCATGAGTTATATGTCCGGCAACAAATTAATTAATCTACAGAGCACTGCTGAATTACATAATTTACTAATCTCACACAACTGGACTCCTGTTACTGCTATTTGCGTGATTCTGTTCACTCTTATGCATTTCCCCTGTGGCACTACTCTCTGGACTATCAAGAAAGAAACTAACAGCGTGAAATATACCGTTCTGGCGTTTGTTCTGCCAACTCTAATTGGGTTTATAACCTGTTTCTTCGCTTCGAATTTATTAAAATTGTTTTTGTGAAATTTTTTCAAAAAGCTCTTGACATTTAAAGTATTACTAATAGTGTAGTAAAAAGCAAAAAAACAAACCGTAATAAAGATGAGTTGAACCGATAAAAAATATCCCTATTTTTAAACGAAAACCTGAAAGCCATACTATAAAAAAATCATGAGTTCAGTATCGCTCATGATTTTT
>JAFQKZ010000101.1 GCA_017414725.1 Clostridia bacterium | reverse complement strand
CTTCTATCTTTTGGTTTTATTTTTTTAGCTTTTTGCCGTATCCACCTCAAACACATATTTTTGCTTATTTTCAGCAATCGTCCTACAGTTCTTCCACTATTTCCTTCTATATACAGTTCTATTGCACGGTCTTTTAGCTCTTCCGGATACATCCTCTCTTTTTTTATGGGAGTATATGTTTTTCCGCAGTGGTTACACATATATCTTTGGCTTCCGGCTTTTGTTTTGCCGTTTTTTATTTGGCCTTCTTCTTGGCCATATCTTTCACATTTTATTTTCATACTCTTTATTTTATTTCTTTCCCTCTTTTATTTCTATACCTTCTACCTACATCTCTCCTCTCAATTTACTTGAGGCTCTACGAATCTTAAACATCATCTTGCTCTTTCTTCATTTCTACCTCGCTCCCACCTTGTCAACTCTCTTGGGATTCTCCGCTCCGAACAAATATTTGATTTTTTTTACAAGATTTATTATACTAAAATCATTGGAGAGGTGTCCGAGTGGTTTAAGGAGCCAGTCTTGAAAACTGGTGACTCCGTAATGGGGCCGAGGGTTCGAATCCCTCTCTCTCCGCCACACAATAACTCAGTTTTTATATTTTGTTTTCGTAAAACCAAAATAATAATGCAAATTTCATTATAGGAATGTTGAAATGGAATCCAATCATAAGTTGTTATTACATACGTGCTGTGCGCCATGCGTATTAAAGTGTACAGAAATTTTGCAAGAAAATAATATAGATTTTGTATTATACTGGTTTAATCCCAATATTCATCCGTGGACTGAATATAATTCTCGAAAGACAAATTTAATAAAATTAGCAAAAGAACAAAATATTGACTATATAGTTAATGACAATTACGGACTTCGCGAGTTTATATTAAAAATTTCTCCGGATTTTGAGTTTAAAAAAAGATGTGTTGAGTGTTATAAAATTCGATTAGAAAATACTGTACTATATGCAAAAGAATATAATTACGAATATTTTTCAACAAGCTTACTTATTAGCCCCTATCAAGATCACGAATTTATTAAAAAAACTTGCGAAGATTTATCACAAAAATATAATATAAAATTTTTTTATTATGATTTCAGACCGTATTTTCGCGAAGGTCAGCAAAAAGCACGTGAAAAGAATATATACATGCAGAAGTATTGCGGTTGTATATTTAGTGAAGAAGAAAGATATAATAAAAACAAATTTAAGTATTAATAAAAGCATCATGTTTTTTAACACGATGCTTTTAATTGGTTTTTTAGAAAATCTGACCGGGAATTTTTTTCTTTATTTTTTGGCGGAACTTTTGATCAAAAATCTCGACTTCTGAATCATCTACAAAATATCCTTGTGGAGTACTGTATTCTCCTGTAACTCCGTCAAAGTAACCTGATATTAATTCTTTGCACAGAAAAAAAGAAGAATCCGCTTCATCCGGTAGCCCGTGGTATCGAATGCCATAATTGCTGGCATATGTGAACCCACTATTACCATAAAAATTAATATCTCCCTCAAGGCATACTGCCCCATAACCAAATTCTTTTGCTTTTTTTAAAGAATAGTCTAATAAAATTTTCCCAAGCCCATTTCTTTGATATTCACTACGAATACAAATAGGGCCTATGGTTATAACAGGGATATGTTTTCCATTATCGGACTTAATAATTGCACGTACAGATACGCTTTGTCCAATTATTTCTCCATTTTCTTTTTCCATAACCAAATCCAATTCCGGAATAAAATCAGAGTTATTCCTAAGCTTATGTAAAACGTAATGCTCTAAGCAACCTGGTCGATATACATTCCAAAAAGTTTCTCTTACTAAATTTTCGACTTCATAATATTCGTTTTTTCTTTCTGAACGAATAATATAGTTATTTTTTGTCACAATTTTCCTCCTATTAACATGATTGTTTGGAGGTTTTGTAAATATACTGTGTATGCAAAACCTCCCGTTCAGACTACAATATCCAGTAATTTAGTTATTTTACTCAAAAGCTAATCTCCTTAAAAAATATATAATGCTATGATATAGGAAAACAAAATAATATTAAATATTTAACAAAGAATTTGAATTCACGAGCATAGTTTCAGCGAAAATCGCGTAGCCCTTAGTTGGGTTATTCACAAAAACATGCGTAACAGCGCCAATAAGAGAATTATTTTGTATAATCGGACTACCGCTCATACCCTGGACAATACCACCTGTTTTTTCTAACAATCTCGGATCGGTAACAGAGAATTTAATATTTTGAGTTGGAGAATTTATATTATAGTTAACAGAATCGATATTAATATTATATAATTCAGGCTTGTTATTATCTAAAGTAACCAGAATCTGAGCAGGACCTTTTTTAACGTTTTGTTTAGTTGCAACAGGAATTTCTACAGAATTTTCCGGAAATTTATTCAAAACACCATAGAGACCTGTTTGGTTATTAATTTTAATTTGTCCGATAGGCTCAGAGTTCACAAAACAGCCCTTAAGCTCGCCGGGAACACCCCTGCGACCTGGTATAATCTCAGTAATATTTGCTTCGACTATATCACCGTGCGAAACAGGCAAAATCTCGAGCGTATCGATATCGCAAATTCCGTGGCCAAGACCGGCAAATAAATTATTTTTTCTCTCATAAAACGTCAGGGTTCCGATGCCGGCGGAACTGTCGCGTACCCAAATTCCAATATGATATTTACTGTCATCAATAGATTTCACAGGTGTGATACGAGTTTCAAATTTCTGATTGTCGCGCAAAATTTTAAGATTCAAATCACGACCGTTAGATTTTTCGATAATTTTTTCAAGATCTTGATTATTAGAAATTTTTTCCTGATTAACTTGAGTAATCACGTCACCTTTGAGAATACCGGCGATTTCCCAAGGCTTTTCGAAACCGTTTTGAGTCTTGACAGTCGAAGTATTAATCACTAGAGCTCCAACAGTATAAATTTTCACGCCGAACGGCGTACCCGAAGGGCTAACAAAAACCGGATCTATTACATTTACTTCGATATTTTTGACAGGTATGATATTCAAAAATTTCAAAGTAGCAGTGTATTTTTCGTTATTATTTTGGATATTATTGGCACACAATTTATGATTACTAGAATTTTTTTCGGTCACGGAGAACAAATTCATAGAAAAATTACGTGGTTCGTTATTAATAACATAGCAAACGTCCGGTAATTTTTTTGACATAAAACTAGTAAATACATACAAAATTATTCCTAAAATAATTAACAAATATACAATAATTCTAATTTTATTTTTTGTACTTTTCATAACAGCATCACCTCTATTTTAATTTTTTGAAATTTTTTACAAAAAGTCCTATAATAAAACGATTAAATAATTCAGGAGTGGAATTACTTGGATAAAAATAGTTTTGACACAATTTGCAAATGCATACTAAATTCCGAAAAAATGACAGGCTTCACAACAACAGATACAGATACCGAAAATTTTTGTTGTTTTGATAATCAAAAAGAGTTTTACGAAATTGTTAAAAAAGACCAAAAAATACTATTAAAGAAATATAATAATATTGAAAACAAACAAGATTTTAAAATTTTATCTTCCTGGTTGTTTGAAGAAGACAAAATCACTCAAAAAGATATTAATATAATTTCAACAGATTTTATAGAGAGCGTTAATAATTCTGAAGTAAAAAATAAATCTAATTTTAAAAAAAGTGCAAAGAAAAATAATGATGAAAGAAATGTGTCAGGTTTGTTTTTTGCTAACAGAATGGCTACAATTTTTCCGGAAATCAAATCTGAGATTCAGGAAGAGAAAGAATTTTACACTTCTTTTCGTACAGTAAACTTTACACGAAAAATTATTTTGCCAAAAATTAACGAGCAAATTGAACAAAAAAACACTAGTATTCTAAAAAAACTAGGCAAAGTGTTTAATGATTTGTACGAAAACGGTTCTTTAGACGTTCGTAGTGTTATAACTATGGTAATTTTGAATAATATAAATATGGACGTTTTTCGCGAATATATTTCCGATGATTTGAAGAAAGCCTCGAGTTATGCGATAAAATATAAGAATAAAAAAGTAAAACCTGAGAAAATTAAGACTAAAAAATCGTTTTTTGCTAAAGCTTTGGAGTATCAAAATCAATAAATTTCAGGAGAAGATAATATGAGAGTGATATTAGTCGGCGGCGGCACTGCCGGTCACGTAAATCCTGCGATTGCGTTAGCAGAATACATAAAAAAACAAGATCCAAATAACCGAATTTTGTACATAGGTGCTAAGAACGGCATGGAAAAGGACCTTGTTACGCAAGCGGGTTTTGATTTTAAAGATATTACAATTTCCGGATTTTCGAGAAAATTAAACTTAAAATCTATTAAAAAAAATTTAATTACACTTAAAAATATATTTATATCGAGTTTAGAATCGCGTAAAATTTTAAAAGAATTCAAGCCGGATATTTGCATAGGCACAGGCGGTTATGTCACGGGACCGTTTTTACAGCAAGCACATAACTTGAAAATTCCGTTTATAATTCATGACTCGAATTCTTTTCCGGGCGTGACAACTAAAATACTTGCCAAAAAAGCTAATAAAGTTTTAGTCATAAATAATCGAGCAAAAAAATATTTAAAAAATAGTAACAATATTTTAACAACTGGGACTCCTGTGCGCGAAAACATTATTAATTATAGTAAAATTGACCAAAAAACAGCTCGTGAAAAGCTAAATATTAATAACAATTTACCTGTTATATTGTCTTTTGGCGGAAGTCTTGGCTCGGAAATCATTAATAATCTTATGCTTGAAATCATGCAAAAGAATAATAATTTTAATATAATTCACGGTTACGGTAAAAATAATTCTAAGTTTTTTGAAAAACTAGATAACAATATTTTAAATAACCCAAAATATATTATTAAAGAATATATAAATAACATGCCCGAATGTCTTGCAGCGGCAGACCTTGTGATATGTCGTGCGGGGGCGACAAGCATCAGTGAAATTCAGGCGACTTGTAAACCTAACATATTGATTCCGTCGCCGAATGTGGCCGAAAATCACCAATATTATAATGCTTTAGAGCTAAAAGATAATAACTGTGCGAGTTTAATCCAAGAAAAAGAGCTTAATTACAATATATTGTTAACCGAAATAAACAGAATATTAAATACAAATTTAAAACAAGAATATATTAAAAATTTGAGAAAAATTTCAGATGTTAATATTAATTCAAGTGTCGAAATATACGATTTAATTAAAAACATATTAAATAAATAATAATTTACCAAGGAGAAATAATTAATTTTGAGCAATATAGAAAACATGTGTTGTGTAAATTCCTGCCCACATCACGGACCGTCACCAATTCCGCAAGAAGGAACCTGGACAAAATCCTGTAAAATATCAGATATTTCAGGATTATCGCACGGAATCGGGAAGTGTGCTCCGCAGCAAGGTGCGTGCAAACTGACGTTAAATGTAAAGAACGGAATCGTTGAAGAAGCGCTCGTCGAGACGCTCGGATGCTCGGGAATGACGCACTCGGCAGCGATGGCAGGTGAAATTTTGCCCGGAAAAACATTGTTAGAATGCCTGAACACGGACCTGGTGTGCGACGCAATTAACGACGCAATGAAACAAATTTTTTTGCAGCTTGTTTACGGGCGTTCGCAGACAGCTTTCTCAAAAAATGGGCTTCCCATAGGCGCAACTTTGGAAGATCTTGGAAAAACCAGATGTTCTCAGGTTGGCACTATTTTTAGCACAACAAAAACCGGAGTACGTTATTTACAGACCGTAGAGGGCTATATTTTGGAGCTTGGTTTAGACAATAACAACGAAATTATAGGATACAAATTTATAAATTTAGGCACAATGGCCAAAAAAATCAAATCAGGTATTAGCTATGAACAGGCTTTTAACGAAAGCGTGGGAGTTTATGGACGGTTTGATGAAGCGGTGAAATTTATAGATCCCAGAGAAAATTAAATATTAAAATTTGATTAAAAGTTTTCAACTGAAAGGGCTAATTATAAAATGGAGATTAAAAATAATTTAAATATAAGCTTTGAGGGGCTAGATCGCAGAATTCAAAATATAACCAAAGCTTTATACAAATATAATATAAAAGATTTGGACCACGCTAGAGAAATTTGTACAAAATATAAAATTTATCCAGAAAAAATTGTAAAAAACATACAACCAATTGCATTTGAAAATGCATGCTGGGCGTATATTTTGGGATGTGCGATTGCGCTACAGAATCACGAAAAAATAGAATCAGCGTCTGACGTTTCAAAGTTTATAGGTGAAGGGCTTCAGGCGTTTTGTGTCTCGGGATCGGTAGCCGACACGCGAAAAGTCGGGCTTGGGCACGGAAATCTGGCGTCGAAATTGCTGGAAGAAAATACCAAATGTTTTGCTTTCATCGCTGGTCACGAGTCTTTTGCGGCGGCCGAGGGAGCCATAGGCATCGCAAAATTTGCGAACAAGTCCAGAAAAAGCCCCCTCAGAGTGATTTTGAACGGTCTGGGGAAAGATGCGGCTTATATAATTTCGCGAATAAACGGCTTTACGTATGTTGAAACCGAGTTTAATTTTGTTGAAAATAAACTAAATATTTTATCTGATCGCAAATTTTCTAGCAATATTAACTCGGGAATTAAATGTTACGGTGCGAATGATCCTATAGAAGGGCTCGAAATTTTGAAGCACGAAAATGTTGACATTTCGATCACCGGCAACTCGACGAATCCGACGCGATTTCAGCATATTGTCGCGGGTACGTACAAAAAATTCTGCACAGAAACAAATCACGAATATTTTTCGGTGGCATCTGGTGGTGGCACGGGCCGGACTTTACACCCGGACAACATGTCCGCCGGCCCGGCTTCGTATGGGCTGACGGACTCGATGGGCAGAATGCACAGCGACGCCCAGTTTGCGGGTTCTTCATCGGTCCCTGCGCACGTCGACATGATGGGCTTCATCGGTATGGGTAATAATCCTATGGTTGGTGCGACCGTCGCGTGTTCAGTAGAAATATACAATAATATTTGTCGTTAATCTATTTCTTTATACAATAATACCAATAATTCTGACAAAATAGTTTGCGGATCAATAGTGCTCGACTTCAATTTAAGGTCGGCATTTATTAAATGTTTCAAACTATTTTTTAATTTAATATTAGTTATTTTTTTAGCTCTTTGTAATGCAATTTTAATTCTAAATTCTTTACGAGCGTAATCAAAAATTTCTAATATTTTATCTGTTTCTTTGTTATTTTCTAATATAATTTTAACTCTTAGTATATCTATATAATCATTAATTAATATATTTATAATACCAAAAACGTCTTCATTTTGTTTAATCATAATGTTCATAATTTCAAAGCACTTTGAAATATTCCCTGAAAATAAATTTTTTGATATTTCAAAGATATTGCTTTTTGGGCTATTTGCACAAATAGCTCTTATAGAATCTTCTGTTATTTGTGGAGTTTTCTCATATTCACATATTTTTTTTAGTTCATTTTTAATTTGTAAAACTGTGAAATCTGAACATATATTTTTGATAATACTTGAATTTTCTAGTGATAATTTTTTGTTATATTCCTCCTGAGCCCATGAAATTAATTGTTTTTCTATGCATATATCTTTTATTTCCGCACTAACATAAACAAATTCTTTTGATTTTTTAACCAAATTTTTGATTTTATTTAATTTATTTGTGTTTTTTATCCCTATCACAGGCGACACTTTGGTTATTATTAATACACAAAAATCTGGTATATCTTGAATTATTTTTGTGATTTTTTCCGAATCTTCAGGTGGTAAACTTTCCCAACATATATCACGCATGACAACACATTTTTTGTTGGTTGTCATAGGAAAAGTCTGTAAAGCTACGTCTAATTCATCACACGAAAAATTATCGGAATTGAATATATTCAAGTCAAAATCTGTATATTTTTTGTTCAAAATTTTATCAATAAGACTTTTTTCTAATTCATTTACTAGCTCTTGGTCACCTTCTAAAAAATAAACGCATGAAATGTTATTTTTCTGTAAATTTTCTTTTAACTTTTGGTAGGCGATTTCAGCCATATGTCAATGTGTCCTCCCGATTTTATATGCACCTGTAGAACCTATATTTAGATATATATTACCAACATCGCTTAACGAAATCAAGTTAAGATTTTTGTTTAACTTTGATAAAATTATATCAGAATCAGTTTTATTTGTAGATATTATTACTGTATTTGCTGTGATATTTTCGTGGTTTATAGGCAACGCACCGAGTATCAAAACATCGCAATTCTTGAAATTTTCAGGTAACTTACTTGCATCCCCGCCGTTGAAACAAATCAAAATTTTAGTTCCGTTTATGTTAATTAATGAAAATTTATATTTATCTATTTTCAAAAAATCTGTTAATGTATTTTTAAAAAAGCTAACCGATATATTTTCGTCAAATCGTACCAACTTTTTTGTATCTATTTCATAGTTATCATCAAAATTTATAGGCACAATAACCAGATTATTGCTATGTTTATCTGCTATTTCTTCACAGTTGGGTGTATCTAAATATAAAAAAGTATATTTGCTAAATTCTAACTTATAATTAATATCTTTTTTATGTGCGTATATAATGCCAACATGATTTGAGTTTTTGGAAATAAATAAATTTGTGCTATTTAAATATTTTTGTACTAGAATTTCTATATTATTATGTGAAAATATTCTATATGATAAAAATCCGGTCGCGAAAATTAACACACACAATATTAATGTAATCTTAATATACTTGTGTTTTCTGTTAATAAAATATTGGCATATGATTAAAATTATTGAAAATATCACGCATAATTTAACAAATTTGTAATCTAATGAAATTACGGAAAATGGTATTTTCGATAAGATTTTTGTTGTGTACAGTAAAGCTCTTGTCAGTAATCCACATGACACTATTATTGGCGATAATACGTAAATCGGCAATATTAAGTAAAATAAATCTAAAATTAACACAAAGTTTAAAATAAGCGTAACTATTGGCAAAATCAGTAAATTCGATAATATAAATATAACAGAAATTTTTCTAAAAAATAATATTTCAATCGGTATTGTTAATAAAGAAACCGATAAACTTGTTGATATTGTTAAAATTATATGTTTTATTATTTTGTTTTGGTTAATGTTGAGTTTCGTTTCTATGTATTCTCGAATGTTTGACTCGAATAATATTATTCCCAGTGTCGCAAATGTGCTCATCCATAGCCCTATGTCTAGTGCTGAATTTGGGTTGAAAAGCGTTATCAAAAATACTGCTAAGCCTAGTGAATTCAGCGAATCCGGGATCCTAAATATCATAGCCCCCAAAAATAATATGATCGTCATGATGCCTGCGCGCATGACTGAAACGCTGAATCCTGATACTGCCATGAATAAAATTGTTGCAAGTGTTGTTAAAATATATGAAATTTTAATTTTTATTTTGCTTTTCTTTAATATATAAAACAAAAATTGCGTGATTATCGATAAGTGTACGCCGGATACTGCGATTAAATGATATACGCCGATGTCCTGAAAATTTCGCTTTGTTTCTTCGGGTATATTGTGCTTTTCGCCTAAAAATATTGCATTTATTATACCTGAAATATCGCTATTAAACAAATACATGGGTATTGTTAATAGTTTGTATCTCAGTTTCAATATGTAATAATACCAGTCATGTTTTACAGTTTTTTCAACATCATATCCCAAATAATTGTATATATGCCCTAAAATATGTATGTTTTTTGAACGATAATAAGCTTTTAGATTAAATTCCGGGATGTTTTTAGGCGAATATGCGTGGATTTTGCCGGTAAATTTATCGTAAATATCAATTTCCAATGGTTCAGAACATGTTAATTTTATATTAAACGGCCTTATTTTCTTATCATTTACTTCTTCAACTTTTAACAAATAATTTGTGGTTGTTTGTTTTTTGTACGGCAAATCAATAAGTTTACCCGAAATTTTAATGTTAGTATCATCAAATTTTTCTAAATATTTAATATTTATACTGTAATTCAGGTAACTGCTGACCGCTGCTAGCAGACTCGTTGCTAAAACTATAATTAATGTTTTGTTTCTCCGAAGCTTTCGAACACTACACGTAACTCCGGTTAACAATAAAACAATTATAGATATATGCAACAAAAAAATTATTCGAATTGTTGAGAAAACTGTTAATAATGTTAAAAACGTGAGGCCGATTCGTATGAATATCCTTGACATTTATTCGGTCATTCTGTGTCAGATTTTTTCTTTCTTCCGCGTTTTTTAGGTTTAGGTTGTTCCACTTCCGGTTCTGGCGGTTGCTCAGTTTCTTCGATTTCATCAGTTTTAATTTCTTCTTCAAGCTCTTCTTCTTCAAGCTCTTCTTCGTCAAGCTCTTCTTCTTCGCTAAGCTCTTCATTTTCGTCAAGCTCTTCGTCTTCGTTAAGCTCTTCTTCTTCGTCAAGCTCTTCTTCTTCGTTAAGCTCTTCGTCTTCGTTAAGCTCTTCGTCTTCGTTAAGCTCTTCGTCTTCGTTAAGCTCTTCGTCTTCGTTAAGCTCTTCATCTTCGATAAGCTCTTCATTTTCGTCAAGCTCTTCTTCTTCGATAGGCTCTTCTTCTTCGTCAAGCTCTTCTTCTTCGTTAAGCTCTTCTTCTTCGTCAAGCTCTTCGTCTTCGTCAAGCTCTTCATCTTCGTCAAACTCTTCTTCTCCGTCAAGCTCTTCTTCTCCGTCAAGCTCTTCTTCTTCGTCAAGCTCTTCTTCTTCGTCAAGCTCTTCTTCTTCGTCAAGCTCTTCTTCTCCGTTAAGCTCTTCTTCTTCGTCAAGTTCTTCTTCGTTAAGCTCTTCTTCTTCATCGAGCTCTTCTTCCGTTTCAGATGTGTCGGCTTGCTCTTCTTTGGGCTTCGGCTCAGGTTTCGGCTTGGGCTCCGGCAATTTCTCTAGTTCCACTTCGCCGCTGAACATCTCGCCGGACGTCAATTTCCCTGTTAAATCAAATGATATCTCGCCGCCAAATCCGCTCAACCCATCAAAAACACATTTGAACTTCAGTTGCTCGCCTTTCATAAAATAATTGATTAACGGCATTATTATTTCTCCGGAACTGTCAGTCCGAAGCTCCCAGACAGCATAAAATTTGCCGTCAATTGGTATATTATAGTGCATTATGTCTTTCAAAACGTACGATTGTTTCTCTTGATCATAACTGTATAAGCAAAATTCGTACGGTATTTCATCAAATTCATACAAATAGTTTTGGTCCAATAATTCCGGAGTAAAATTTACATTGAGCTTGAGCAAATCACTATCAGTCGCTGATTCTTCAGTTACTTTTATATCTGCCAATTCGTTGAGCAATATTAATTTTACAGGGCTGTTCTTGAGCAATTCCCCATCTTTTTTACACGTAATCTTAAATCTCGTTACCCGCGAAATATTTAAATTATTCGGAGCATACGATAAATTTAAATCCATAATTTGGGTCTGGTTTTCTTTGAGGTCTACTGTAAGATTTAAGTCGTTGTATCCCGTGCAATTTATATATATATCATATTTCCCCGGTGACAAATTTGAGAATACATAATGACCACTATCTTTACGTGTATAGGGATTTTGCTTGCCGTTACACAAAATTACGGCGTTGGTTACCGGTGTTCTTGAATACACGTCTTTTAACAAAAAAACCATTGATGCTCTATGAATTATTCGCATATAAACCCTTCTTTCCGGATATTATTCTTCAGTCCCCTCTTCATCGGTGTCAATATCTAAGTCATCGCTTGTGTTTTCG
>JAFQKZ010000100.1 GCA_017414725.1 Clostridia bacterium | reverse complement strand
TTTTTGTTGAGCTGGGTGCACTAATTATGGTCGAGTCCACAATAGTGCCTTTTTTTAGTATCAGATCTTTACTTCTCAGAAGCGTGATTACCTGTGCGAATAGCATCTCTTGCACTCCGGCTTTTATTAGTAAATTCCTAAATCGTCCTATTGTGTCTCCATCAGGTACCTCTTCTGGCGATGATATACTACAAAAATCTGAAAATGCTCGGCTGTCTATTACTTGCTCTGCTGTTTGCATATCTGATAGATTGTACAAATTTTGTAGCAAATACAGCCGTAGCATTAATTCCTTGTTATACGGCAGTAGTGCGGTTCTATTATCTTGATCCACTCCTTCCATGGTACGAGTCTGTTTTTCTATTCACACTTTGGGCGGTATTGCCTTAAAATCTAGATATTTTTTAAGATAAAGTTTGGGTTTTCTAAAATTTTATTTTTTGTTTCAGTTTTATGTAGAAGTTTTGAGCGTAACCTAATACTTTACACTTTGTTATTACTATTTAATCTCAAAACCGATTCAAAGACTCCCAAACCATTTCTTTTATAGTATTTAGAAAAATAGAATTACTAATAGTTTTATCTTCAGGAACACGCATAATATTTTTGATATTGCTATTATTTTTAACAGTTTTCTTTATAGCGTGTCTGATAGATATTTCGATAGACTCGATAGAAACGTTATATTTAACAGATATATTTTTGTATATTTCTATTAAGAATATTATCTTGTTAGAATTTAACATTAAATTTACTGATTCAGCGATATAATTATACCCAATAAGATTTACCGGTATACCCAGATTTCGAAGTAATCTTTTAATTTCTGCAATTTTTGTTTGTTCGACCATAGTATTTCAAATTGCCCCTTGGGAATAAAATATGAAACATGATATCAAGTTACGACAAAATTATACACGATTCGTGATTATTAGTCAATTTGGCGATATATAAATTTTGTTATGAGAAAAAATATTGACAAAAATCACAAAAATATATTAAAATGAATTATATTTTTGTGAAAAGAGGAGATCTGTATGCCAAGTATCGATGAATTAAGAAAGTACCTCGGAGATAACGTTAAAACTAATCAGACAACTTTGAGTTCTGATAATTTAGGTGCCGAAGAGAAACAATTTCTCCGTCAGTATAACACAACACTCGCAAATTTAATAAGCGTGAATATTGATGCCGAAATCACCGCTGAAAATTTTTTTGAAACTCCAAACACTTACGATAAAAATTATGTTCGTATGTATTATGCTATGCTTGAACGATTGTTATATAGTTGCACTTACAAAGAAAACGATAAGAAAAGTTTGAAGTTATATAATTCTTACTGTAATTTATTAGATAAACTCGAGAAAAAGACCCTGAAAAAACTAGAAAAAGAAAATAGAATCATCTCAGATTATTGTGCTTATAGATTATTATATAAGAATTTACAATTAGCCGAATACTATATAGGATCTATTAAAGGAAAATATAAAGTAGTAAATTTTGATTTTTTAGGCGAACACAGCAATAATATCAATAAGAAGGATTGTAACAGCAAGAAGGATTGTAACAGCGAGAAGGATTGTAACAGCGAAGCATTGCCAAATTTCAGAGAACAATATAAGGAATTACTATCAGCTGCTAAGAAAGCTTTTAAGGATAAAAAGCTTAATTTAAATGATTTTTTGCCTCCAGATATGCCGTTTTGGCGAAAAATTTTAATATTTTTTGGTTCTAAAATTCCTGAAAATATCCGTCATAATTATAATGAAAGTGAATTTAATAATAAAAGTGAATCTAATAATAAAAGTGAATCTAATACTGGCGGTAAGATAGCTACTAAAGACTTAAATTCTGACTCTAGGAAATTAAGAACATGGATGTCAGGTATTGATAGTGATACAAAACTTAAAAATATGCATATTCCTGGGAGCCATGATGCCGGAACATACAAAATGGGTCCTAAAAGTACAACGGATATTGTTGGGCGCATGGCTCAGACTCAAACTGGTTCTATTATGGGTCAGCTGCGAAAGGGTGTAAGATATTTTGATTTGCGTATTAGAAAAGTAAAAAATGTTTTTGTTTTCTATCATGGTATTGTGAATGGTTCGAATGCTCTTGAGGGAATAAAACATATTAATAAGTTTATTGAAAAGGAGGGAACGAAAGAAGCTATAATTCTTTCTTTTGAAATTGATAATACAATTGCCCGAGAGTTTGTGGAATTACAACCTGTAAAGGAAATGCTTAGCAAGGCTTTAATGCCTGGTGAATTTAAAAACAAAAAAATATCTGAATTAACTCTTAGAGATTTTACAAATAAACAGAAAAATATTTTGATTTTTCAAGGGCCAGCAGCTTTTGATAACTATAAATTTGAAAACAAAGGGGTTGACACAATATTTAATTCTGACATAGGACCTCATAAATTGCGGTATAAAGCAAGAGGTAAGGGCGATGAGTTCGCGATAATAGCGGGTTCTATTTTGAATAGCTTAGAAAATCAACGTCAGCAAATTCTTGGTAATGTGCTGACTGCCGAGAGTACTATTACTACACCTTCGTCTGAGACCGTAAAAAAAGATCTTTTTGGTTTAGAACATGGTGAGTCTAATATACCAGCTAAAGATGCTGAGAAAAATTATGCTACCAGAATGCTCTTAAAAGAAGAGTATATGAGAAAACATGTTCCTGGTTTGCATCACGAAACTTTTATCCGAAAAGACAACGTTAACGCTCCCAGTGTAGTTGAGGATACCAGAAAAATTATAAATTCCAACGATAAATTTAGGCTGGATTCTCAAACACTTATAAAAAAGTTTGAAGAGAAATATAATTCGCTCAGAAATAACTATACTCAGGATCCGCCTGAACATTTACAATCACGAGAAAAATTCATGGAACATTTGTTTGGACTTTATGATAACGGACCAGATAAAACTACGAGTTAAAGAAAGTTCATTACACGCACCCGGCCGGATTGAGATTCGCTTTTAAAAACCAGACACACCATAATTACGCATACTCATTTTTCAAAAACTATAATCACAGTATATCTTTAATTCTCGTCCAATTTCAATACAGACATGAACGCATCTTGCGGGATTTCGACTGTACCTAGTTGTCTCATGCGTTTTTTACCTTCTTTTTGCTTTTCCAGTAACTTTTTCTTGCGGGTAATATCGCCACCGTAGCACTTTGACAAAACATCTTTTCTCATGGCCTTCACAGTCTCGCGCGCTATGATCTTTCCGCCTATACATGCTTGTATCGGTACTTCAAATAATTGTCTGGGGATTTTTTCTTTTAATTTTTCGGTCATTTTACGTGCTCTGTGATAGGCTTTATCTCTATGAATTATAAAAGACAGTGCGTCAACTATGTCTCCGTTTAACATGATATCTAGTTTTACTAAATCTGATTGGACATATCCTGAAAGCTCGTAATCAAAAGATGCATAGCCCTTGGTGCGTGACTTTAAAGCATCAAAAAAATCATAAACTATTTCGTTTAACGGTAATTTGTAATGTATGTCTACGCGTTCCGTGTCAAGATATTTCATGTCGACAAATATTCCTCGACGATCTTGGCAGAGTTCCATTATACTTCCTACGTACTCTGACGGAGAATATATATGTGCATCTGAAATTGGCTCAAAAGAAGCTTGTATGTTACTCACAGGCGGATAATTCGCAGGATTATCGACAAATATCGTACTTCCGTCTGTTAAATTAATTTTATATATAACGCTCGGTGCAGTTGTTATTAAATCTAAATTATACTCTCTTTCTAATCTTTCTTGAATGATTTCCATGTGCAATAATCCCAAAAATCCACATCTGAAACCAAATCCCAACGCTGTAGAAGTTTCAGGTTCGTAAGTCAAAGAAGCGTCGTTTAATTGTAATTTCTCAAGAGCATCTTTTAAATCTGCATATTTCGAGCCGTCCAACGGATAAATCCCACAAAACACCATAGGATTTATTTTTCTGTACCCGGGTAACGGAGATTCCGTAGGGTTATTATCAAGAGTTACAGTATCTCCGACTTGAGCTGTACTCACAGTCTTAATAGAAGCCGCTATGTACCCTACTTCGCCGGCCTGTAAAACGCCGGTAGGCTCAAGATTTGTGGCACGTGAATATCCGCATTCCGTAACAGTAAACACTTCGTTATTTGACATAAATCTAATTTTATCGCCGGTTTTTAATATACCGTCTTTAATTCTGATATAAATTATTACGCCTTTGTAAATATCATAATAAGAATCAAATATTAAAGCTTTTAACGGAAGACTAGAGTCTCCTGTAGGGCATGGAATGTTTTTAACTATGTTTTCTAATACAGATTTAATATTTAACCCGGTTTTTGCTGAGATTCTCGGAGCATCGTCTGCCGGGATTCCTATTACGTCTTCGATTTCACGACAAACACGTTCCGGATCAGCACTCGGCAAATCTATTTTATTTATTACGGGCAAAATTTCCAAACTCGCGTCTAGCGCCAAATAAGTATTCGCAAGAGTCTGAGCTTCGATCCCCTGAGAAGCATCTACGACTAATATTGCTCCTTCACAGGCAGCTAAAGACCTCGAAACTTCGTAAGTAAAATCTACATGACCGGGAGTATCTATCAAATTAAATAAATATTCTTGATTATCATCAGCTTTATAATACAAACTCACAGCGTGAGATTTAATAGTAATCCCACGTTCTTTTTCGAGTTCCATATTATCTAACAATTGACTTTCCATATCACGCGAAGAAACAGAATCTGTTAATTCTAAAATTCTGTCTGCAAGAGTTG
>JAFQKZ010000099.1 GCA_017414725.1 Clostridia bacterium | reverse complement strand
GATTTTCAAAGCTGATTTTGATTATACTGGCAAAAAATTCAACTTTAAGGTAACTTTAATTGATGAAAATGAAGATGAATATAACGACCTACCATCTGAAACCGAGAAAGTCTTTGTTGAAAATAACTCTGAAAATCCTGTAAAAATCTCCGAGCATCAACCTGTGAAGACTACTATAGATGAAATATTACCCGATGAAAATCAGCTACACCGGCATATAGATTCCGACACATCACATACTATCGGGTGAGATAAAAAATAACGTCTTATAAGTAACAGTTATGTTGAATAATCGTGCTTGGACTATCCTGAATATGCACACTTTGAGCATAAATAATGTTATATTCTAACTGGATTTTTAGTTTGCGTAGTTTCTTGTTTTACAAATTCTGTTTTTTAGCGATATTTTCTAGAATATTATAAGTAATTTTTGTGACATAATTATTATTTTCCTGATAATTCTCAATTTTTTTGGATAGTATTTTTGTGTTTTTCAATCCAAATATCTCGTAATTTATAATATTTTTTATATTATTGTCATATGATTCTTGCTCAGTCAAATTTTTTTCTTCGTATTCTTGTAATAAATATATGTTTTTGGTCAAAATTATATTCAAAATATTAAGATTTTTAGTATTTTGAGTAATTTTGTACGGTTCGTTAATTTTATTTAATGACCATGGATTTAATATAAATTCTTTGTTAAATATATTAATTTTATATATTTTAATTGTGTTACCAGTATTTTTTGTCATAATTTGACTGGGATTTGTCTTTTTATATAGCACACGTTTTGTTTTAGCGAACACTCTTCCGTCGGCATGTACTTGCAAGATATTATCTCCGTTTTGTACAGTACTGCTGATTAATATCTGATTTTTAGTAACAGAATCTCCGGGTTTTACAAGACTTGTTCCGTTGAAATTTTCGATACGTTCAATGTGTCCTTCGCATTTTGATATAATATCGCACGGCAAGTCTTGATTAATAATCTCAGGAGTTTTTATTTTTTCTTTAATAAGAATTTCCATGCGACTTCCTTGAATATTAATCGAAATCCATGAAATATTGTTTAATTTTGACATAATTTCTTGTTTTATTAAATATGAATTTATTTTTGATTTAAGAGTTCCGTAATTTATATCTAGATTTTTTATAACTGATATTATTTCTTGACGTGAAATATCTTCATTTCCGTAAATCTCAATTTTCCAGATATACAATGACAAGACCCACAGTATTAACGAATATAATATCGCGCCAATTAATAATCCTAAACGATTTTTGTATTTAGAAATAAAAAATGGCCATCCGTGCTGTTTTAGTATTTTTGTTTTTATGTTGAATTTATATAAAAATTTATTTAATATATTATATTCTGTAATAGAAATTTTAGCGTAAAAATTGTTTTCTGATTTTTTTAAGTCCCATAAAATTATATTATTTTTTAAAATTTTGCTTATAATTTTTTCGTGATTATTTAGATTTTCGTCTATTTCAAATAATACATATCCTCGAAACCATCGCAGTAAATTTAATAACATATAATTAAAATTCGCTTTCTTTTGATTATTTTATTAGTATTAAATAATTATGTAATGAATTCTATAGACGTAATAAAACCGTGAATTATTAACGAATCCTGAGTCATACACTTGATTTCCATGTTCCGTCCGAAAAAACATATGGACATTTTGTTCATATTAATTTTAATCACGTTTTCATCATAAGTAGCAATACTTTTACAGCCTTCTATAATAACTTCTCGATTTCCTTTTATTTCTAGATTTACAGAATTTAATATTATCCCCGCAGAAGAATCTTTTAAATTCCCACAAAATTTGCGAATTTTTCCGATTTTTTGTCCGGCAATAATAACTCACCTATTTCTGTAACTAAAAATTATAAATCAAATTATTTAAAATATATGTTCAGACATGAGCAAAAATCACATATAAATTAATAAATTTTATTTAGGATTGATTAGTTATTTTTAGAAAAATATATAAATTTGTATTGATTTTATTTCTGATTTTTTTGATATATGTAATGATTTCTAACCCCAAAATTATTATTTCCGGTGTTCTTACAGGTATGGATTATTCTGTGAAAATATTAGTGCCGTCGCTTTTCCCGTTAATGTTCTTGTCTAGATTTATAATAAATTCCCAAATATTAGATTTTTCAAAAAAATATTTTAATATTTTGACTAAATTTTTATTTTATTTACCAGGATCTGTGTTTCCGGCAATAATTTTGAGTATGCTGGGAGGCTATCCGATAGGTGCGATCTGCGCACAAAAATTGCTCGAAACCAAAGAAATAAATTTAGAGCAATTCAATAGATTATTAAGATTTACTGTAAACTCCGGGCCCGGATTTATTATAAATTTTTTGGGGTTTTCTATACTAAAAAATCAAGTTTTAGCTAATATTATTTTGATTTCTCAAGTAATCTCTTCATTAACAATAGCTATAATTTCAGGTATAATTTCAAGAATTAAACACGAAAAATTTTACTGTAATTATAATATATTAAATAAAAGTACTAAAAATTTATCTGAGATTTTCGTTGAAACCATATCAGAAACATCTATAAATATAATTAATATTTGTTTTACAGTTATAATATTTAACTCTTTAATTTCCGTTTTAATTTTTTTAAATATATTCAAAAACATGAATAATGAAATTCTTTTTCTAATACAGTCTTTTTTAGAAATCACATGCGGAATTTGTTTTCTGAAAAATAATATTATTTCACCGGAAATGATTTCTTTTGCAGTAAATTATGCTGGGCTTTCTACGCATTTTCAAATTATTTCTATACTAAAAAACACAGATTTTAATTATGTTAATTTTCATATATTCAGAATTATATCAGCGATAATTTCAGTCGTAATTACTGTTTTTTTAACAAATTATTTCGGATATTATATCCCGACTTTTATTACAAATACAAATAATATAAATTTCACGCATGGATACAATCTCAGTATCTACGGAAGCATAGCGTTATGTATTATGTGTGTTTATTATACTGTTTCTATTTGTAAAAATAACAATACCCGGTGAAAGTAAAATATCTACCGGGCATGATATATATAAGCTATATCATCTCCTACGCCCGCCCAGGGTTCCGGGAGGGACAGGCTTATCAAGGTTGTCCATGGGAGGTATATCTAGGCAATTCGGAGTAGTAGTGCTCGTAATTTCGGAGCTTTTAGGGGAGCTATCAGAAGTCTGGGATTGGAAATTTGCTGCAGCCCCTCCATCTTTTTTCTCAAACCAACTTCTAGGATCGTACCAAGCACCGCCGGAAATATTTGATTCATTGTCTTTAATTTCTTCTAAATTTTTATTCTCACTAGGCATAATAACAACATTCCTTTCTATGATTACATTAATTTTGTTACTAAATTATGTACAAAAAATATTCTTATGTTCGCGTAAATATATAAAATAATAACAAAATATGTCATAGTATAGCTTGTCGGGCTATGTAATCAAATATATAGCGTGGATTTTGTGTATTATGCATAGTTTTTTGTAATAATTCTGTATTAAAATAACCGAATTCAAAAATATGAATATCAGAAAGCGGTCTCGCTCATAGCTTTGAAGTCACGTCAGCAAATGTTCACGATGTAACCATGACACCAGAATTGCTGACCAGTGAAGAAGAAGTTGTATATGGGCGATAGCGGATATATCGGTGCTGAAAAACGTGATGATGCCATTACACGCAACAAACATGGCAAAAAAATCAAATACAAAATCAATCGCAAACCAAGTCAGATCAAACTTCTCTCCATAAGCGGCCAGTACAAGGCTAAAAAGAATGAACACCAAAAATCTTCTGTTCGAGCTAAAGTTGAACATGTCTTCTCTGTTATCAAAAATCTTTTCTCTTTTCGTAAAACTCGATATCGAGGTAATCGAAAGCAATTTGCTAAATTGAATATTTTGTTTGCTCTTGCAAACCTCTATCTCGCTGATAGGCGTTTTGGTCTCTCGGCCTGATTATGTTTTGCTCTGAGCAAAAAATAGGGGTGTCTCTGCCCCTTTTAGCTTTTCTTGCTCTTCTTCTTTCCTTCGCTATTTTTTTATCCCCTTTTATGCGGTTTTGTCCTAAATCTACTACTATGTATAAT
>JAFQKZ010000098.1 GCA_017414725.1 Clostridia bacterium | reverse complement strand
GCACGTCTTGCACAGACATTCTATACCAGTACATATTTTTCGATCTCTCCGGGATTTTATACTTTTAAATTAATAAACACAAATCATATAAAATATATAATCACGGTCATGAAAAATATTACTTTCGCGCAATATTTATAAATTTATAAATTATTTATTTTTGAACAAAGACATTATATCGTAAAAATTATCGTCCGGATTTTTTGTATTACCAGAACCATGATTAAAATTACTGGTAATAACTTGACCTCTGGGGGCGTTAACTCCGGTCTGTGTTTGCGGAGTCGGATAGTAAGACTCTCTCTTATCGAAACCGGTCGCGATCACAGTTACGCTGATTTCATCGTCCATGGTTTCATCAAACGCGGCACCCCAGATAATATTCGCATTTTCGTCAGCCTGCTGAGCGATTAAAGACGAAGCGATTTCAATCTCGTCAAGTCCAATATCAGGCGATGCGGTTACGTTTATAATTACGCCTTTGGCACCGTTTATAGAAGTCTCTAACAGCGGGCTAGAAATGGCCATGTTTGCGGCAATCTCAGCTTTATCTTTGCCTGACGCACGTCCAACACCCATATGGGCGTACCCTGCGTCTTTCATAGTTGCGGTAACGTCAGCAAAATCCAGATTTACCAATCCCGGAAGCACTATCAAATCAGAAATGCTCTGCACGCCCTGTCTAAGCACGTCATCAGCTACAGCAAACGCGTTCATCAGGGTAATTCTCTGCTGACTTGCAAGCTTTAATCTTTCGTTTGGAATCACTACTAAAGAGTCTACTTGTTCTCTGAGCTCGGAAATGCCACTTTCGGCCTGAAGCATACGTTTTTGGCCTTCAAAAGAAAACGGTTTCGTCACTATTCCGATAGTCAAAATGCCCATTTCACGCGCAATTTGGGCTACTACTGGAGCTGCACCGGTACCTGTTCCACCGCCCATTCCGGCAGTTACGAACACCATATCCGCGCCCTTCAGGGCAGCAATTATCTCTTCGCGGCTTTCTTCCGCAGCGCGTTGACCGATTTCGGGCTTCGAACCAGCACCTTTTCCTTTTGTGATTTTCTCACCAATCTGTATTTTATAATCGGCTTTTGAGCGCAAAAGGGCTTGTCTATCCGTATTTATGCAAACAAATTCTACACATTTTACGCCCGATTCGATCATGCGATTGACAGCATTTCCGCCGCCTCCGCCAACACCAATTACTTTTATTTTTACGATATCTTCATCGGTGTTATCAAATTCGAAACCCATTATTTTTCCTCCAATTATTCTATTAATTTCATCTTGAATCGAGCCTAAAATCACTCTTCATACAATACTGTCAAATATTATAACATGTATAATATTTTTTTTCAATACTATAATTGAAATTTTAAATTTTTGGCATTTTTAATAATTTAATTCAATAATTCAAAAAAATTATATAAATTTATCATAGTTTCTTTAAAATTTCTATCTCTTTAATTAATTTTTCACAATATTTGTATTTCTCAAAATTACGACAAATTTCAGCGCCGTTCTTCTGATTATTCAACTCTTTTAATTTTTTATTTAAATATTTATAGCATAAATCTTTCTGTTTTTTAATATTATTTTCTATGTTTTTGCCCAGAAATTTCTCAAAATCCGTTAAATTATATTTTTCGCCAGTATAAACAACTTCAATAATTATGTATATTTTTTTGTCTGATTCGACTATGTTTTCATGCAAAATATCAAAACCCGACCTGCACAAATATTCTCGTAATTTTACGTCATATTGAACAGGTTGCAAAATATATTTCTTGAATGTTTTGTTCTGATCCAGGCTTTTTTGAAGTATCTCTGAGATTAGATTCCCGCCCATGCCTGCGATTATTACCTCATCAACTTCTGAGCTTTCTATGTTTTCAAGGCCGTTCGAAATCCTGGTTTCTATTATATTTTCAAGATTATATTTTCGAATATTTTGGCGTGCGTTCTCAAGCGGTCCCGGATTTATATCACTCGCGATCGCATGAGTAATTCCCTTGTTCAAACCAAGATATATCGGAACATAAGCGTGATCGGTGCCTATGTCCGCAATTCTAGAGTTTTTTGTGATTTTTTCTGCGCATGATAGTAATCTGGAGTTTAAGGGCATTACAGCACGACTATCGAACGTTCTCAACTACCGGTGGTTCGCCTCCGTCTTATTGCTTTCTCAGGTTGTCTAATGCGTCATTCAAAACTTTGTAGATGTGGTCTATAGCTACCGAGACGTGTAGGTTAATCCCATCTATAATTGGGAGCTTGTTCTCGGCGTTTATTCTCATAGCTTTCAGCGTAGGCGCAGCCAGGATTTGTAGCACTTTACCTTCCACGGGTCGTTTTTCAGTTAGTTCGTACTGTATCGTCCATCCTCCACGAGCATTCTGGGAGTTACCAACGTGATTCCGTTGATTAGTTTTTGGTTTTTTTCTAAGGTCATGGATACTTCTGCCGAGGCTCCTGGGTCCCAGATCCTCGTCCTGGACTTGTACAGTTGGCTGAGGTACTGATTCCAACCGTCTTTTTCGTGCTCATTCACAACTAAGTCCACGAATGCCTGGTATATACTCTCGCCCTTGGTTTTATAATCAGTATCCTTCAGAGTTTGATCTTTCATTATTTTTTGGGCGTCCAAGATAGCAGCCTCGATATACACTCCAACTAGGCTGCTTACTTTACTGGTTATGTCGGTTGTCAAGCCGGGACTGATGTTAAATAACTCTTTTAAATAGTCTTCTATTTTATTGATTAAGTCTTGTAGCTCAGGGATGTCAGTAGTATGGGCAGGTGTTATGTGTCGTTTACTGTTGCTATGATGTTCCGTTTTTCGAGGTTTTCTTAACACATAACGATCTAGTAGGCCACCTCCCACAAAACT
>JAFQKZ010000012.1 GCA_017414725.1 Clostridia bacterium | reverse complement strand
TCTATCCGATTTAGAAATTCTTTTTTCTTTGTTTTTCTCTGCGCTAGCTCATCGCTTAGCTCACTTAAGGTTATTTGTTTTATCATGTCTCTATTTTATCTTGTATCCTTTTGCTTTTCATTCTTCTTTTGTGCGGTCTTGCCTTAAATATATTCTGGGAATTTTTGCTTTTGTTATGTCTGATGAGGTTATTATTCCGTCTTTTTCTTGTAGCATAGATAGTATAGTTTTTTCGTAATTTATATTAATCACCTCTTTTACAAATACACTTCATTATTATATACGTATAACGTGTAATTGTAAAGAGCTGTGAGATTATTATCACATTTTAAGCACCTAAAAAAAGCAGCTTTATCTTCGTTTGATAAGCTACTTATAAATTCCTTATTTTTGTCATCTTTCAAAATTTATTCCTCCCTCACAGTAAGTACATTTATATATTGCTTTTGATTCATAGTCCGCTGGTTCTAAATATGCTCTATCATCTAAGGCAATACCGCGCACAGAGGGAATAGAAAAACAGAAAAGGAAAGGATAAGATAAAGAAATGATAAAACAAAATCTTCTGTTCGAGCTGAAGTTGAACATGTTTTCTCTGTTATCAAAAAATCTTCACCCCCCACTTGACAACTTTAAAATATTATTCTAAAATTATTTACAGATTATAAAAGCGAATATAATCTGTAATATTTTTTATTAAAGAAAGGAAGAGTTTTATTTCATGAAAAAACTCAATAAAATTCTAGCAATCACTTCTACCATCATGTTAATGTCTTGCGTAGGGGGGAGTCCACGTGCTGTCAAATATAACGAAAAAGGTGTTCCGTA
Organism: Clostridia bacterium; assembly: GCA_017414725.1. Lineage (GTDB taxonomy): Bacteria > Bacillota > Clostridia > Oscillospirales > Acutalibacteraceae > UMGS1491. The sequence goes on along the minus strand of JAFQKZ010000012.1, from coordinate 6,581 downwards.
TGCTTTGGAATTACCTAAAAATCCGACAGAAACCCAAGTTTTTAACGAATTACAAATAGTTGAAGATTTTATTTACAGCAAATCCAAAAGTTATGGACATGAAAAATTAATGGTTAATACTCTTAAAAGCATAAGTAGATTTGTATTCTTAAAAAAGGGTTGTTCTCCATGTCTAGCAGAATGGATTTCTAATCAATACTATTTTAAAGATCTTAATACTGTTAACGACTATATGTTAAAAAACCCGTTTAAACGCTCTGAAATAGATTCACATTATTATCAGGAAGTGCTAGAGGGAAACGTCGGGATTTGTTGCGTGATTGCCGGATATTTTTACAATCTTTTAAGAAATTCAAATATAGACTGTAAAATTGTAAGCTTAACTACTTCTCCAACCAATCTCTCACACAGCTTTGTAGCATATAAACCTATTAGAAATTCTACGGTATGGTACGTGTTGCCTTGTGGTTTAGTTGTTATTGAACACTCGGAGAGTAAATATCCTGTTTCGCTTAGAAATTTAAATTTAACTGAATATATTACGACCATTAAAGATAGTTTTTGGCCAGACGCCAGAGAAATCATAGCTAAACTGCAACCCGAATTGACTAATGGAATCTGTTATAGAATAAGGATGAAGGAGACATTGAAGAGGCTTGGCGTAAATTTATTTGAGGACACTAATCTACTAATGGAACACTTAATAGCAAATCATAACAAACATTTTAATCTCAAATAATAATACAAATCAGACCATTACAACCCTCGTTGATAACTCTTTCGATAGTTTCTTTAATCTTTGTGCGAGCTTCCGGAGGCATACGATATAATTTATTGTGAAGACCTTCGTTGACGAGCTCGTGCAGGGATTTCCCAAAAATATTGGATTCCCAGATTTTGCCCGGGTTTTCTTCAAATTCACGCATTAGATACATGATTAATTCTTCGGATTGCTGTTCGGAGCCGACTATTGGCGTGACTTCGGTCATGATATTTGTTTTCATCATGTGTACTGACGGCGCGGAAGCTTTTAATCTAACACCGTATTTACCGTTTTGTTTAATTATTTCAGGTTCGGCTAAACTCAGCTCTTCCATGGTTGGCATTACTATTCCGTAGCCTGATTCGTTGACTTCGTCATAAGCTTCGGCGATTCGAGAGTATTTCTGGCGCAAATTTGAAAGATCAGACATGCAATTCATGAGCGAGCACTCGTCTTGGACTTCTATACCTGTTTTTTCTGCGAGAATTTTAAAGAACAAATCCGGGTGCAAAATTACAGATATATTTATTGTTCCTTTTCCCAGATCTATAGAAGTAATCTCAGCAGATTTTATATATTTGCAATCTAACAGGCTTTCTATAATTTTTTGAGTTTCGCTGATTTTAGATATATTTTTTGCTGTGTTTGAAATACACGAATATATAGACTCGCGAAGCCAATGATTTTTCTCGAGCGGAGCAAGCCATCTGGGAATATCTATTTTTATTTCTCGAATCGGAAACTCAAATAATAATTCTGCCAAGATTCTTTTGATTTCGTTTTCGTCGAGCTCGTTACAATTTACAGGTACAATCGGAACTTGATATTTTTCGGAAAGTTTTTCAGATAGTTCTTTAACGGGTTGCGAATACGGATACATACTGTTTAGCAAAATCACAAACGGTTTATTTATTTCTTTGAGTTCGTTTATTACTCTTTCTTCAGCCTCTTCGTACTCAAAACGATCGAGTTCACTTATACTGCCGTCGGTTGTTATTACCAGCCCTACGGTAGAGTGATCGGTTATGACTTTTTTTGTACCGATTTCAGCAGCCATATTAAACGGAATTTCTTCTTCATACCATGGTGTCATGACCATTCTGGGTGAGTCGTTTTCTATGTATCCCAAAGCACTCGGTATAATATATCCTACGCAATCTATCATTCTTGTTTTAAAACTTGCAGAATTATTTATGTTTACTTCAACGGCATCTTCAGGAATAAACTTCGGTTCAGTTGTCATGATAGTCCGACCGGCAGCAGACTGCGGAAGCTCATCGACAGCACGTTCTCTCTGACCGGGATCTGATATATTAGGTATAACTAAAGTGTCCATGAATTTTTTAATAAAAGTTGATTTACCTGTTCTGACGGGACCGACAACGCCTATGTAAATATCACCGTTAGTTCTTTCAGATATATCCTGATAAATATTACGTTCTTCCAAATTCAAAATCCTCCTGAATTTTCTAAAAATTTAATTATTTTACCGGAATTAATATCATAGAATTATTTAAAATAATATCGTCTGACAGATTATTTTCGTTTTTTATAATTTCCGGAGAACTATGATATTTTCGCGCTATATCCCAAATTTTTTCGTCTTTGTTTGCATAATAAATTATTAACGAACTATTATCTTTTTCGATATTTTTGGACTCGTCAGTAATAATATCCGTAATCATATTAAAATTCGTATTATTATAAATCTCGCCCAATATCACAAAATCAATTTTTAGATCTATGTCAGAGTTATTATTACTTAAATTATAATTAATATTTTCAGGTATAAATTTTAAATTATTGGTAATTTTGTTTATATTATTATTAATTAATTTAGAGTAATCAAATTCTACGACTCTTTCTGTATATATCGGATTTTCTTGATCATCCAGATATAAAATACAAATATTAATTTTATTTTTTAAATTCAAATTGTTATCTGAAATTATATGATTATTGGTAAAATTATCTGTCCAGATATCTATAATTTTTGATACTTTCGAATCGCCAAGAGAAATATTGAAATTTTTAGTAATATTTTCTGATATTTTGTCTATTAAATAACTGATTTTAGTATTTTTATTTAATATATCAAGATTATAATCTGTAGAGTAAACATCTGAGATTACAGAAATTTCTTTTGGAATATATCCTGAAACACCTGCGAAAATTTTTATATCACATGAAATTAAATTCGAATTATTACTTGAAGTTATGATTTCTTCGTGACTTAAAATACTTGAATTTATCACACACATAGTATTTTCGTCTATTCCGGGAACATCTATGACTTGACTAATAGGTATAGTATATTCGAGATTATCAGTCTGCCCTGTACTCAAATCATGTATATATAAAATTTTTATAATTAAATTTCCTTTTATTACAGTCTTATTTTTCATGTTTTTGTAATTATTTATAATTAAATTAATATTTGAATTTATAATACTCTCAGGAGCAGGTTTGTTCTCAGGTAATTCCAAAACTTCATTTATAGAAAACTGTTGTTGACCCATAGAAACTAAATTATTTAAATCTAAATCTATTTTTTTCTGTTGAATATCATCAGAATTTACTTTTGTCGAGATCTCTAAATTATTTTTATTGTAAATTTGGACATAAATAGAAATCGCACCGTGAATATCAAGTTTTCTCGGACTAATAGCTCTACAATTTACGTATTCTAATTTTGTACTAATAATATCTAAATAATTTTCAGGTGTGTTTTTAATATCTATAGAACATGAAAACGGAATATTATTCTCGCAACTTCTGATATTATTATTATCACAGTTAATATATAAAACACGTATTTTTGCAGAGCCTTCTATGTTTAACCTGTCACCTGATATATTTCTCGAAAAAATTTCCGGAGAAACTCTACATTTTAGAATTTTCTGTATATCCGGACAGTAATCAGGTAACGAAAAGTCTAAATCTATCGGAACTTCTTTTGTGCCATCATAAACTAAGTCCCTAACAGATAATATCTCTTTGGTAATATCATAGTTCACTAATAATCTCTCCTAAATAAAATATTTGAATTTAATTTTGTTTTTGTTTTCCCTGAGTGTCTATAACATAATTTTCTTTGTAAATAATTTCCGATATAGGAACGATTTGATATCCCTCGCTTTTAATCATGTCTATAATTTTCGGCAACGCTTCAGGTGTGTTTTTAGCTCCGTTGTGCATCAGAATTATAGATCCGGGTCTGAGCTTTTTCTTGATTTTCTGTACCATTTCATCCGGCGTCGGATCTTTCCAATCCAGGCTGTCTATGTCCCACTGTATACAATGCATGTTTAAGTCGTTAGTCGTTTCAACTACAAGATTATTATAGTCACCATACGGAGGTCTAAATAAAATCGGTCTCGGTGCTCCTGCGTTTTCTATTTTTTTATTGCAATCTTCAATTTGTGAAGTTATTTTGTTTTTTTCGAGTTTACTCAAATGCGGGTGAGTATCAGAATGATTTCCTACGTCGTGCCCGGCTTCTGCTATAGACTTCACAGATTCAGGATATTTCTCTGCCCAAAATCCCACCAAAAAAAACGTACTCTTTACATCTTTTTCTTTTAAGATATCTAAAAGAGTCTGCGTCTGTTCGTTGCCCCACGCGGCGTCAAAAGACAAGCTAACTACTTTGTCTTTCTTGTCAACACAATATATAGGTAACTTTCGTTCTTGTGCACGTAATATTTTATTACCAGTGTATCCAAGTGCGCTTATTACAGGTATAATCACGCAACTCGCCAGTATTAATAATTTCTTTCGGTTTAATACCCAGACTTTCATTAGTATCAAATCCTCCTTGTGAGAATTTATACGTAATAATTTAAAAAAATATGCTATTAAAAAAACAGCATATCAAATCTCAAATTTAACCATAAATTAAATAAATCATAATTGACTTTGTTTGCAAATTATTACATAATATTTTACGTTATGTAAACTGCCGGTGTGGCGGAATAGGTAGACGCAAGGGACTTAAAATCCCTCGATAGCAATATCGTGCCGGTTCAAGTCCGGCCACCGGTACCAAATTTTATAAGAAATAATAAATTATAAAATATTTTGTTGTTTCTTATAAATATTTTTATATACTGCGGAATGGTGTAACGGTAGCACAGCAGACTCTGACTCTGTTTGTGAGGGTTCGAATCCTTCTTCCGCAGCCATTTTTTGTTTTATTATAATATAAAAAAACACAACAGACTTTCTGCAAAATATAAAAATTATAGATCTGAAAAAAACACCGTAAACCGTAGAAAATGCTTTAAGACAATACCGCAGGCGGAGTGCCCCCTAAAGAACAGGAAGAGAAAGGAACAGGTGTTTTTGTTTTTGCTTTCAATGAATTTTCTCTTGCAAAACTTCGTTCAAACACCTTAAACATCTTCTCGCTCTTTTTTCTTTTTTACCTTAGCTTTCTTTTTCAATTCTTTAAGGGCACTCTGAACAGCCATATTACAAAGATTTAAATAGTAAAATAATAAAATATGTTAAAATACGAATAAATCTGATTTGCTTTTCAATGGCCCTGAATGGCAGTATAGTAATTTTGTTGCGAGTCGTGGGCTAGATAATCTATAAGATTGTATAGCTTTGGTGAAAATACATTCTGCAATTTTGGATTTCGGTTGTTCTCTCTGTTTTTTACTAATTCTTCGCTTTTACAGTAGATTTCCTACGAAATCAGGGCAAGAGCTCAAAATTACAAAATTTTCATGAATTTTTTATATGGTTCAATTTCCGATCTCGTTTTGCTTTGGATTTTTTAGGTCCATAAGTTTTTATATTTCACTCTTATGTCATAACTATTGAATTTTTTCGAGCCTGCAAAATAATTTCTGTAAAAAGAGAAAATAGTTTTTTCTATGTAAGCATAACTTTCAAACAGTTATGCGTTAATAGTTCGGATTGTCCGTAACTTGTGTGTCCTGAACTGTTATTCACAAACCAAGTAATGACTATCATAGTTTTTTCTTTTTACAGGCTCGTTTTTCAGGAAGTTTATTGTTTAGGCAGTTCTCTTGAAAATATCTTCTGTGTTCTTTAGATTTCAAGCATTGCATTTCCTGTTGCTCTTTTTTTGTTATTTTCTATTTCTTTGCTTTCGCAACGTGTGGATTTTATTTTTGTCATTACCATCAATTCGTATCTTATTTCACTCCATTTTGGTTGCATGTTTTCTAGTACATTCAAATATCTATAACCTCTTTCTGTATGGTTTTGTCCAGAGAGATTTCGAAATAAATTATATTTCTACTATATTCTACTGTTTCAAACAATAAATTTTATCAGAATTTTCGGAGGCAACTCTCGCCCACTTACAATTATCGCACACACTCAAACTGGAAAGTCCACGTATACCTTCAAACTTCCCACAATTACATTTATGGGTAGGACACGTTTGTGTATATTTCTCAGTTGGTAAATTCAGATCTAAAAGTGCTCCACCCGTAATAAAATCCTCTTCGTTATCGGAAATTTGCGTAAATTCTAAATCAGTAGACATTATTACCAACCCCCTATGAGTATTCAAAAACCAACAAAATCCACCATATTCTAGCACATTAATACAAATATGTCAAACAATTTTGATAAAATTTGTATTTAATTTGTAATAAAATTAATCACACTTATAATTACACATCTAGATTTAACTTATTTTTAATATATACAATTTTAGTTACCAAGCAAAAAATCTCAATAGCATTTTTGAGCTCACCAATATCAGGATACGTAGGAGCGATACGAATATTATTATCATCAGGATTATTTTTATACGGGAACGTAGCGCCGGCATCGG
>JAFQKZ010000097.1 GCA_017414725.1 Clostridia bacterium | reverse complement strand
GTAAACGAAAGCAGTTTGCTAAATTGAATTTTTTGTTTGCTCTTGCAAACCTCTATCTCGCTGATAGGCGTTTTGGCCTCTCGGTCTGATTACGGCTTGTTTTGAGTAGAAAAAACAGGGACGTACTTGTCTCTTTTGCTTTTTTGATACTTCTTGCTTCCTCTATTCTTTTTTATCTTTATATACGCGGTTTTGCCTTAAAATTCACACAAAGCCCATCTCAAACCCTGAGACAGGCTTTATGTTTTATATAAATGTTTTTTTAATCCTGATTTTTGTTCTGAGTACCGAAGAACCACATTAACGAAATTATTAAAAATCCGATAAATATTACTAATATCACCGCAGTGAGTTCGTTATTAATCAACCAAGTATATATTTTGTTAGCCCAGTTACTATTGTTTTCTGTAATATTATTATTTTTCGAGCCAGAACTTACAGTATTAGAACCGGTATTATCAATATTTATTATCTCACCTAATTGAGAAGATAATCCTTCGCCTAATAGAGTTTGCAGTTCATCGGTGTCTGTAACTAAATCAGCAACTGAAATAGTTATCTCTGAGGGATCTTCTACGTAATTGGGAATTTTCTTTCCGGCGACTCCGAATTGACTAAACGAACTTGTTTTAAATTGTATATTATCTTCGCTTACATCGGCGTTTAAATATTCTATGCCACCACCGGAATTTTTGTGTACAACCACAATGTTTTCGTATCCAGAAGTATTTACATGCGGGATTACCACGGTTACTTCCTGACCATATGGTATCTCGTATTCTTGATTATCAAATAAATTTATTAACTTAATATCATAAAGAGATAAAAGAGTTTTTCTGTCTAATTCTTGATTTAAACTTTCTATTAATTCTTTGTCATAACTCAAATCAGTAACTAATAATTTTAAATTCCAGTCTAATCCTGTTACTGTAATATTATCAGAAATATGATTAATAGATTTACAAGATTCTTGAGCTTTCTCAAGTTTCCCTGAATTTATAACAAATATTTTATCTTCTTCTGATAAAGAATCATAAGATTTTGTTGCTGAAATTACTTTATTTACGTCTGTACTGGAAGTTATTTGATCCGGAATAGACAAAATATCTTCAATGGTCAATTCTTCAGGGTTTTTTACAATATCTTTAACACTGATTACAGTATCATCGCTTATTTTCTCAACAGTATATATTCCGCCGTTTTCTGAGATTATTTCAGAATTATTTAACATGACAGTCGGAACAGATTTATTGTACGCATCCATTAAAGTTATCATAAACTGTAAATCTTCCCCGTATTCAGATTCTAAAGAACCTTCAAACGGTTTATTTTTCATAGTTTTGTAAATTACACCTTCGGTATCTTCAAATCTTACGGTATACGTATTTTTAGATACCCCTAAAACTTCAATAGTTTTATTTTCTGTTATATTTTCCAGAACATATAAATTATCTTTGTTTGTACTTAATTCTGTTTCGGTACCTTTTATATAAACTTTGGGTATAGACTTGTTATAATCTTCCGCAAACACCAAGCCAAATTCTAAATTATCTCCATAAGATACAGTAACGTCATCTTTTAATATTTCGTTTTCAGGCGAAACATATGACACGCCTTCTGCAGGTCTTAAAGTAACTTTATATTCTAATTTTTTGGTGTTCTCGACACGTATTTTGCAATCTTGAGATATATTATTAATAAAATAAGTATTATCGCCGGTCGGAGTTAATTTTTCTGCATTAGTTTTACTGCCTAGCTCATCTTCAGTCAAACACCAGACCACTATATTACTATCATCGACTCCTTCATTTGGAATTACTTTAAATCCTAGAGAACCATTATACGGTACGATTATTCTTATATTTTCGTTAGTTCCATCTGTATCAGAATCAGGATTTTGTTCTTCTTTTCCTGAATTTTCATTTTCAGTAACATTACTATCTTCTGAAATACTTTGAATCTTTACAGCTTCGCTCGTTAGTACTTCTGTACCATACTGATTATAATATGTGATATCTTCAAACGGCAAAAACTCAACAGTATAAGTGTTTACTTCCAGACCACTTATCAAAATCCTATAATTATCATCGATATTATGAATAGTATATAAACCATTTCCATCATATGTTAAATACGGATTGTTACCCCCAACATTTTCTGTTCTGGCATTTAAAGTATTACTAAATGTCTCTGAAACAGCAGTTACTTCTAAATTTTCAATAGATCCGGAAAAATAACTTGTATTATCTAAGTTAACAATAAAACTTTTACTTCCCCCATATTCTACGCTAGTTTTATCTGAGCCAATTGGATTCCTGTTTTCGTCAAGATACTCAACTCCCTCGTACGGAGTGAAATACAAATCAAAATTACTTAATTTCGGGGTATAATCAACGTTTACAGTGGAACCATCAGGTGGATCGATAAGTATATACCTACCATTATGTTCAGGGACTCTTGTCATACGTCCTTCAGAATCAGTTAAAGATACTACAACATTATCCGGCATTTCATACCCCGGAACCGGAACAATATTAAAAGATATAACTGTTTTAGTAGTACTATAATTGCCGTAATTTGAATAGATAGTATTATCAGCACTATCTATTAGGTTTATACCTACTAAATTTGTCGGGAATTTTATATTAATAGGGTTTCTCGCTCGATAAACACTAAAATATAAATTTTGGGTTGGGTGTCCAACACGAACATATCCATCACAAGCTTCGCCAAAAGTATATTTTCCGGTCGAAGCGGTGGATTCAGTAGTACCATCAGATTTCTCAGTTTCGCCGTTTGCTGTATCAACTTCATAACCATTAACTCCATAGATACGAAAATGGGCACCCAAAACAGACTGGCATTTAGTTACGTATCCTGGTTTTCCCGGGACAGTTTTACGCACCGTTTCACTTGGTGTTCGGCTAAATGACTGACCGGTTTCAGATTCACAACACACAGTGTAAATATCTTTGTATCGCTGGTCGCTTTTTATCAGAAAAAAACCATAGGATAATGATAAAGGAAGGTCAGTTAACCTAGATATTCTCCCGCCAATTTGCTTTTTGGTAGGATCTTTTATCGCTGTAGGATCATAATTGTCTCTGCTTGGATAACAATGCCGAAACTCCGTTCCAGGGCTATCTAGAAAGTATAAATTCACTGTTTTCGGTTTTATCCATG
>JAFQKZ010000096.1 GCA_017414725.1 Clostridia bacterium | reverse complement strand
GGTTCAGTTACCGAGACAGAATCCTCATGACCTGAAAGTTGACCCAGCTCGCCTTCAACGGTAACGTTATATTTGTGAGCATAATTCACGACTTTTCTTGTTAACTCTACGTTTTGAGAATATTCCAGCGCTGAACCGTCAATCATGACAGATGTAAACCCATTATCTATACAATTTTTGCATATTTCGAAGTTAGTCCCGTGATCGAGGTGTAAAGCTACAGGTATGTCATATTCAGTCAAAGCAGCTTCTACGAGTTTTCGCAGATACACAAAACCGGCGTATTTTAGAGCACCAACTGAAGTCTGCAAAATCAACGGAGAAGACAACTCACCGGCTGCACGTACGACTGCCTGCAAGATTTCCATATTATTTATATTAAAAGCCCCCACGGCATATTTTCCAACTAAAGCTTTTTTTAACATTTCTTTGGTATTCACAAGACTCACTAGTATTCACTCCAGAATAAAACTAATTTCATCTTAACACAATACGCAAAACATGTCAAAAACTCCAATACCAATACTATAAATTAATCAAGTTGCACAAATTATAAAAATATTCAAATAAATTTTATATATAATTTTGGATATATTCTCTAGTTTTGTTATCGAGCTGCTCGATTTGTTCGAACCTAATTATATCAGGAAATTCGAATTTTTCTAATGAAAACTCTATAATTTTTAATATATCCGTAAATTTAATTTTATGATTTAAAAACAATTCTACAGCTTTTTCGTTAGCCGCATTTAAGACTACACAAGAAGCTAAGTTATTTTTAAAAGATTGTTTGCACAAATCTATAGATTTTTTAAAGAAATCCTGATTAACTTCGCAAAAACTCAAGTTTTGGCACGAGAATATATCTAAATTATTTTTTAAGTTTTTATTTTGAATATGTTCGGGGTAAGTTAAAGCATATTGTATAGGAATTTTCATATCCGGGACAGCCATTTGAGCCATAATAGAGCCGTCTTGAAACTCTATCATAGAGTGAACAATGCTTTCTTTATGTACAATAACGTCAATATTTTCGATATCAAAGTCAAATAAATGTGCAGCTTCAATAATTTCGAGACCCTTGTTTATCATAGTTGCAGAGTCAATAGTGATTTTTTTGCCCATACTCCAATTCGGATGTTGTAAAGCTTCTTCAGGTGTAATATGTTCGAAATTTGTTATATTTTTGTTAAAGAACGGGCCACCGGAAGCCGTTAATATTAATTTCTTAACATCTTTTTTACTTGAACTTGATTTTAGGCACTGGAAAATTGCACTATGCTCGCTGTCAACAGGCAAAATCTGTACTTTTTTTTGTTTTGCCAGGTCCGTAACCAATTTTCCACCGGTTACAAGCACTTCTTTGTTGGCGAGAGCTATGTTTTTACCGGCTTTTATGGCTTCTACAGTCGGAATTAATCCTGCAACTCCGGAGATAGCTGATACAACTATATCAGAATCTCGATTTGTCGCAACTTCACAAATTCCGTCTTGATCTGACAAGATTTTTGTCGAAACATCACGAACCCTATCCCGCAAAATTTTAGCCAGCGACTCATCACGAACAGCAGCAACTTTAGGTCTGAACAATCTTATTTGGTTTTCCAATAAATTTATGTTTTTTCCGCCGGAAATAGCTGAAACTTTTATATCTAAATCTTTACATATTTCTAATGTTTGCGTTCCTATAGAACCCGTTGAACCTAAAACAGAAACACTTCTTAATCTATTATTAATATTGTTCAAAATTCACCGCTCCTATTTAAATAATTATATGTATAAATTTAATAAAAATATAAACATACGGAACCACAAAAATTACGCTATCAAATCTATCTAAAATTCCGCCATGACCAGGCATAATATTACCAAAATCTTTTACGTGATACTTTCTTTTTATAGCAGAAAAGCACAAATCTCCGAACGAAGATATTAACGAGCCTGTTAAACCTAAAATTAAAATTAAATAATAATTAATTTTGTGTTTCTCTGAGAACATAAAATTATTAAAAATTACCGATACCAGAACTACTGAAATTAAGCACGTTATTATTCCACCTATAAAACCTTCGATTGTCTTTTTTGGGCTAATTTCCGGGCATAATTTGTTTTTTCCCAGTAATTTTCCACAAAAATATGCGCCGGTATCAGACATCCACGCTATCATAAGTGCCAGAAAAACATAAAAACTACCATATTCTTGGCTGTAATCACGCAGTGCTACTATTTTGAACAAACAAAAAGATATGATTATCGACATTGTATATACTGTAAAAAGCCTGTCGATTTGTACGTCTTTTACAAAAATTAAATTCAAAAAAATTATTATAGTATATATATACCAAAAAAATTCCCACATAGGTGTAAAGCCAATTATCGGTAAAATCGGCACAAAAATCATAGTTGGAATAATTATTGTGTAATCTCGCGAAAGTCCTATTACTGTAAAAATTTCCCTGATCGCCAGCACCGAAATCGCCGCAGTTACCAGATTTAAAAGCCATAAACAGCTCTGGTCAAACACTAAAATTATTAGTGCGAAAATGGCTCCTATAATTCCTGAAAAAATCCGAGTTGTTATGACTAATCGCCTCCAAATTTGCGAGTTCTTTTGGAGTAATCTTTTAGCGCATCTTCCAAATCGTGTACCGTAAAATCCGGCCACAAAATATCTGTAAAATATAACTCTGCGTATGCACTTTGCCACAACATGAAATTCGAAAGCCTTTTTTCTCCGCCGGTTCTTATAACCAAATCTAAATCCGGACTTAATATATTATTAGAAATTTCTTTTTCTGTTATATTATTATTAAATTCTTGAGATGATATTTTTTTAATAGCACTACAAATCTCTTCACGACTACCGTAATTAACAGCTATATTTAATATCATACCGGTATTTTGACATGATTTTTGCTCTATTTGTAATATTAAATCTTGAATTTTTTGTGAAAATTTACTCATGTCGCCTATAAATCTAATTTTTACGTTTTCTATATCAAACTCTTCTAAAACGCCCGTAAGATATTTTTCGAATAAATTTAATAAATAATTTACTTCTTCTTGAGTCCGACGCCAATTTTCAGTCGAAAAAGCATATACAGTTAGATTTTTTATACCAATTTTGTTACTGTATCTTGCGATTTCTTTAAAATTCTCAACACCTTGTTTGTGGCCGTCAAAACTCGACAACAAGTGCTTTTTCGCCCATCTCCTGTTACCGTCCATTATTATTCCAACATGATTTAATTTATTATTACCAGAAGACATACTGTGCAAAAACCCCAAATTAAATTATAATTCCATTATTTGATTTGTCTTAGATTCACAAATTTTAGCTATTTCGTTACAAAACTTATCTGTAAAATCTTGTACTTTTTTTTCTAAACTTTTCTGTTCGTCTTCTGTGATCTCAGAATTTTTCTTCAGATTCTTAGCCTGATCAAGAGCATCACGTCTTATGTTTCTAATAGAAATTTTCGAATTTTCCGCTAAGCTTGAAACTTCACGGGCAATTTCTGATCTCCGTTCTTCAGTCAATTGCGGGAAAATCAATCTTATGACTTTACCATCGTTCTGAGGATTTATTCCTATGTCAGACTTTTGAATCGCTTTTTCTATTGGGGACAACAACGAAATATCCCATGGCTGTATAACTAAGATTCGTGCTTCGGACACGGATACCGCTGCAACTTGATTTACAGGGGTCGGAGTACCGTAATAATCAACGGAAATTTTGTCCAACACTGAAGTATTTGCGCGTCCGGCTCTTATTCCTGCGTATTCTGAGTTTAGATGTTCTACGGCCGATTTCATGCGATTTTCTGTGTCTTTGAGTAAAGTATTGCTCATTAAATTCACCTTCAAAATTAATATTTTATTAAATTACGGAACAATTATCGTTCCAATAAAATCAAAATCAAGTTTGTTATCTATAATATCTTCAAGCAAGTTCATGCTGAAAATTTTCACAGGAATTTTATTATCACGACACATCGAAGCTGCGGTGCTATCTATAACTTTTAAATTTTTCGCCAACATCTCATCAAAACTTAATTTCTCGTATTTTGTAGCGTTAGGATCAATTTTCGGGTCGTTAGTGTAAACCCCGTCTATTGTCGTGGCTTTTAAAATAATTTCAGAATTTGTTTCGCTTGCACGTAAAGATGCTGCCGTATCTGTCGAAAAGAACGCGCTTCCGGTACCATATCCAAATACTACTATTTTGTTCTGATTTAAGTAATTCACGGCACGTTCCGGAGAATATAACTCGCCTATCTGCGGAAAAGCAATAGTCGTTAGTAATACACTTTCGGCGCCATGTTGCTCCAGAGAGTCCGTCAGAGCAACTGCGTTCATTACAGTAGCAAGCATGCCTATATGATCAGCTTTCACCCTGTTCATATTGCTGTTCGAGCGTCCTCGCCAAAAATTCCCGCCGCCAATTACCACGCCAACCTGAACGTGATTATCTGAAAATTTATTTAGTATACGTGCGAAATTTGAAACTAAATCAAAATCAATAGTATTATTTGTTTTTTTATTGGCTAAAGATTCACCGCTGATCTTTAAAATTATTCTCTTGTACGGAAAATCCAACAAAATTACACTCCTAATTTTTTAGTGTCTTTATTTTATAATAATTAATTTTGAATGTAAATATGTTTTTGGTATACCAGAGTGACCCGAAGGAGTTGGCAAGAGAAATCATGGTAAAGACGAAGAAAGAGAGATGTGGTGTTTAAGATGATGGAAGCGAAGTTTAGCAAGAAAAAATTTATTGAAAGCAAGAACAAAAATTTTAAAGACAGCGAAAATAGTATCCAAAGAACGAAAAAAGCATCTGGATTTACGATGAAGAGGAGAAATATAATGTCTGAGATCAGCATTAACAGATTCAAGAGTAAAAGTTTGAGATTTGTTGTTAAGAGCGCGATAAAGTCCATCGTAACAAATCTGAGAATAAACCGGAAAAGCATCAGAGAAATATAACTCAGCTTTTGGAGCGTTATCAACTAAATTTTGAATACGCTGAAGCGACCTATCGCGAGCAATATCATAGCCTAGAATTTCTCTAGTTTTTCTGTTGACAAGAGTCATAATGTAAATTGGAGTTTTTTCTCTCTTTGAACGTAAATAATTCGTCCATTTCTATTACCTCAACTCTTTCATTACTTCTATTTTTTGGTTTTATTTTTTTAGCTTTTTGCCGTATCCACCTCTCTTTTTTTACGGGGGTATACGTTTTTCCGCAGTGCTTGCACCTATATCTTTGATTTCCGGCTTTTGTTCTGCCGTTTTTTATTTGGCCTTCTTCTTGGCCACATTTTTCACATCTTATTTCCATATTCTTTATTTTATTTTTTTCCCTTTTTTTTATTTCTATACCCCACTATATCCTATCTCACAACTCCTTTGGGGCTCTACGTTTTACACAAAAACGAACCCCATAATTATTATGATAACTATGCAGCTTGAAATCAAAAACACAGAACATTAATAACGACCATCAAAAGTTCAGCCGCCGACTAACTGAGCTATGGTAGCGCCCATCTCTAAATAATAATAAGTACCCGAAAATAAAGCCAAATTTACTTTGCGAGTTTTTTGATATTGTAGCATTACAATAGAAGTGTTACAGAAAATAAAGAAAAAAGATAAATGAGAACTCCAAGTGATACAGTTTAAGTTGTTAAATGAAAAACTAATAGGAGGTCATTTGTCACGAAAACAGTAACACAAAAAGCCAAGTTTCATCAAGTGGTAATTAATTACGCAGAAAAACACGGTGTAACAAGGAGTGCGAACAGATATGATGTAACAAGACAATATATTTATCGTTGGAAAAAAGATATGATGGTACGCTCTACTCGCTTACGGACAAATCACACAGACCACACAGTCACCCAAATCAGCACACAGAACAAGAATTAAAGCTAATCTTCGATATGCGAAGAAGAAATCCCCACACAGGTCTCGTGGTGTTGTGGGTAAAACTTCGGCAAAGAGGGTATACTCGGTCGGTAACTTGTATCGTATTCTGATAAAAACTAATCTTATACCCCAAAAACCTCCTAGTCCGAAATATTGTACCCAAGCCGTATGAAAAAATGTTATTTCCCGGACAAAAAGTACAAATAGATGTAAAATTTGTTCCTTTATCTTGCCTTGTCGAAGAAGCCAAAAATCAAAAATTTTATCAATACACCGCACTTGATGAATATTTAAAATTCAGATATGTTGAAGCCTTTAATGAACATAGTATTTACAGTTTCGCAGTATTTCTCGAAGTTTCATTTTCCCACATACTGTGTCCAAACCGATAATGGACAAGAATTTACCAAACGCCTTTTCAAAACTCATAACCCTACTCTTACATTATTCGAAAAAACTCTCAAAAATATGGTATTTTACACAAACTTATCAAACCCTATACTTCTAGTCACAACGGCAAAGTCGAACGTTCTCACAGAAAAGATAACGAGTATTTCTACGCTATTCACACTTTTTATTCTTTCGATGAATTTAAGGCAATACCGCCCAAAGTGTGAATAGAAAAACAGAAGAGGAAAAGATAAGATAAAGACATGATAAAACAAATAACGATATACCAAATGAAATTATATCAACACTCCATGTACTACAACAGAATGTGAGTAGAAAAAACATTATTGAAGAAAGCGAAAGTGGTATAGAGTTAGCGTAGAGGGGGAAAATCTATGATTCATCATTATCCTTTTAGTGCTTATTTATTTTCTCGTATTTTTTTGTAAAAAAATGTGAATAAAAATTTGCTAAAGTCGCAAATTATGATATTATTATAAAAAAGGAGGAAATTTTCATGTATTATTATAACTATTATTATGATACCAGCTATTTTGTGTTTATGATAATTTCTGTATTGGTAGCTGGAGTTGCGCATTTCAAAGTTCAGTCTGCGTTTAATAAATATTCTCGCGTAAAATCTCGGAGCAACTTGACTGGCAAAAACACAGCAGAAAAACTTTTAGAACACTGTAATATATTGAATATACAGGTCGAACATACACGCGGATTTTTTTCTGACTATTTCAATCCAAATGCGCGTAAAATATGTTTATCTGAATCTGTGTACAATCAGTCACATATAAGTGCAATAAGCGTAGCCGCACATGAAACAGGTCACGCTATGCAATATTCTGAAGGTTATTTCCCGCTAAAATTAAGACATGCTTTAGTACCTATAACTCGCATAGGTTCGAATTTAGCTATGCCATTGATAATTATTGGATTTGCGTTGCCGGCATGGTCATTTATGGTAAATTTTGGGATCATGTTGTTTTCGTTGACGTTAATTTTTCAGTTGGTTACATTGCCGGTTGAATTTGATGCCAGTCGTAGAGCGTTAAAGTATCTAAAAAACTTGAATATCCTAGATGAAAGCGAAATTTATGGAGCCAAAAAAGTTCTAACAGCTGCAGCACTAACTTACGTAGCCTCAGCATTTACGTCATTGTT
>JAFQKZ010000095.1 GCA_017414725.1 Clostridia bacterium | reverse complement strand
GGTACAGATTTCATAAGCTCGCTTACAAAACCTACAAGTTTTTTCTGGTTTTCTTCGCTCAAAGAAGTTTGCATACCATTGATCTGGTTTTCATCTAAATAAATTTCGTTTAAGTCTATTCCTGATTCAGTTAATACGTTTGCTAATTGTCCTAAAGTTATTTTATTCTCTGCCATGATAATTCCTCCTAAAATATAAATTTAAAATATTATGTTAACTCAAATAATATCTCAAAAAATTATTTAAATTAACTAGTTATATATCACGTTTATTGTGACTATGATTAATATTAATAGTTTAATGCTGTTTTGTAAATAATTTCTATGAAATTTGTACAAATTATACAATCCGAGTTATTTTACTTGCCGAAACAACTTAACTGTAAAATAAATACAAATCCCGGAGTTTTGGGATTTGCTTTTTTGTATAAAATTTATTCAATAATAATTCTCAAGAAATATTTTTTGCCCTTTTGTAGAATTACCCCTGATTCAAGATCTGTAATATTAATTTTATGATTAATATCTGTGACTATATTTGAATTTATATGAATGCCGTTTTGTTCTATAAGCCTACGGGCTTCTTTTTTGGAGTCTACTACCGAACACAGTACCATGAGATCTAATATACAAATATTATTATTTGAATTCTTTTGAATATTCTCTCGAGATATTTTAAATTCAGGCATGTTCTGAGATGTAATTTTTTTATCAAATAAATTTCTCGAGATTTCTTGTGATTCGAGTGCGTCTTGTTCACTGTGAACTATTTTAGTTAACTCAAAAGCAAGTATCTCTTTTAATTTATTTATCTCTTGGTCTTTATAATTTTTATATGAATTAATTTGTTCAGTAGGCAAGAAAGTCAGCATGTTTAGACAGTTTATCACGTCGTTGTCATGAATATTACGCCAGTACTGATAAAACTCGTACGGAGAAGTTTTGTTTCTGTCGAGCCACACTGCGCCTTTTTCAGTTTTGCCCATTTTTTTGCCTTCACTTGTAACGAGTAATTTGAAAGTAAGTCCAAACGCTTCTTTTTTTCTTACTCTTCTGATTAGTTCGACGCCGCCTATGATATTACTCCACTGGTCATCGCCGCCCAACTGTAAATTACAGTTATATTTTTGGTTTAGTACCAGAAAATCATAACTTTGCATAATCATGTAATTTAATTCAAAGAAAGTCAGCCCGCGTTCAAGTCTTTGTTTATAGCATTCTGCAGCCAGCATACGATTTACAGAAAAATGGACGCCTATCTCACGCAAAAATTTAATATAATTCAAGTCAGAAAGCCAATCGTAATTATTTACTATAATAGCTTTGTTATTTTCAAAATCTATAAATTTTTCTGCTTGTTTTTTAAAACAAGAAATATTGTGATTTATTTCTTCCTGGGTCATCATACGTCGCATGTCTGTCTTTCCGGATGGGTCGCCTATTAAAGCCGTCGCACCACCAAATAAAATAATAGGTACATGACCGGCTTTTTGTAATCTCGACATGATCATAATTTGCGTAAAATGACCTACATGCAAGCTATCTGCAGTCGGCTCGAATCCAATATAAAAATTTACTTTTTGAGTATTCAAAATTTCTCTGACGCGCTCTTCGTTTGTGACTTGAGCTACTAAATCACGTGCTTTTAAATCATCAAAAATATTCATAATATTTAACCCTACTTTTATATATTTATATTTTATATAATATTTTTACTCGTTAATTATAAATCTTGATAAAAAAGTCTTTGTACGTTCGTGTTTTGGGTTTGTCAAAATATTATCCGGGTGACCTTCTTCGAGAATTATTCCCTGGTCCATAAATACTATTTTATTTGAAACTTCGCGAGCAAATGCCATTTCGTGAGTTACTATTATCATAGTCAGTCCCGAAGAAGCCAGGTTTTTCATAGTTTTTAATACTTCGCCTACGGTTTCAGGATCTAAAGCTGACGTCGGCTCGTCAAATAATAAAACTCTTGAGTTCATAGAAAGAGCGCGTGCAATAGCAACTCTTTGTTTCTGACCGCCTGATAATTGCTTGGGTTTAGCTTCTGCAAAACTGGACATTTGTACCTGAGTTAAATATTTCATAGCAGTTTTGTAAGCTTCTTTCGGATCTTGTCTTAAAACTTTAATTGGTCCTATTGTACAGTTCTGAATTACGTTTAAATTATTAAATAAATTAAACTGTTGAAAGACCATTCCGACTTTAGATCTATATTTATTTATATTATATTCTCCGGTTAAAATATTTTTTCCGTCATAAATTATTTTCCCGGAATCAGGATATTCGAGTAAATTTATACAGCGTAAAAGCGTAGATTTGCCCGAACCCGACGGTCCGATAATACACGCTATATCGCCTTCGTTAATATCAAAATTTATTTCTTTCAGAATTCTTCTGTTGCCAAAAGACTTGCTTAAATTTTTTATCGTAATAATATTTTTTCTCATAATTCTTATTTTTCTCCTGTTTTTTTTACAAAAATTATCGGCATAGTCGAAGATGCAGGAGTAAATTTATCTGTACTGTCCATGAATTTTTCTATGTATCTTATAATTCTCGTAATAGTCAAAGTCAAAATTAAATATATCAAAGCTACGACTATAAAAGTCTCGTAAGTTCTGTATATAGCACCTTTTATAGATTTCGTAACAAAAAACAATTCTGTGACTGAAATCACGTTTAATACACTTGTATCTTTAATATTTATTATAAATTCGTTACATGTCGCCGGCAAAATATTTTTTATAGTCTGCGGCAAAATTATATGTATCATAGACTGCCAATGATTCATGCCTATAGACTTAGAAGCTTCGAGCTGCCCTATATCTATGCTTTCGATACCGCCACGCACAACTTCTATCATATATGCCCCGGTATTAATCGAAACTATTATTAACCCTGCAACTGTAGGACTAAAATTAATACCCATAAATTCCTGCATTCCGAAATATATAATTACAGCTTGTACCATCATAGGCGTCCCACGAAAAACTTCTACGTAACAAGAAATCAAAAAATTTATAATTTTCATTAATATTTTTTTGAAATTATTATGAGTTATTTTTATAGTTCTTATAGAAGCAAAAACCAGACCGATTATAAATCCTATAATAGTCCCGAAAAAAGAAATTAATAACGTAGTTCCTGCGCCTTTCAAGAACCATAATCCGTAATTTTGTATTATATATACTATCCATTCCAGAAAACTTTTTTCCATGATTTTTAATTCTGCACCTCTTTTATATTAATATTTTTATTTTGAAATATAAGATCTCTCGACAGCTAAGTTCATGAGTTCAGATCTTTGTTCTTCGGTAATTTGCTCTAAAATTTTATTTACTTGTTCTTTTAAATTATTATTTTTTTGCACTCCGATCGCTATCGAAATATTATCTTGTGAAATTTCAAAACCTGAATTTTCTTCAAAATTTATTAATATTAAATTCGGATTACTATGCGTTAATATCAGAGCCGCCGGTTTTTCACATACAAAACCATCGATTTTACCTGCGTTCAGAGCTGACACCATCGACGAAAAATCTTCAACAGGCGTACATTTAATTACATTATTTATTTGATTTATTAAATCATAATGCACTGTGCCCATTTGCCCGGTAATTCTTGCTCCGCCAAAATCTTGTATTTTTTTGGAATTTTCATATGTACTGCTTTTCTTAGTTACTATCACAATATTAGATCTATAATAATTATCTGTAAAGTCTATAGATTTTTTGCGTTCTTCCGTTGCAGACATGCCTGCTACTATTAGATCTATTTTACCCGAAGTCAATGCAGGTAACAAACCGTCCCAGTCTATTTTTACTATTTCTAATTTTTTATTTAATTTCTCTGCGATTATTTTTGATATATATATATCATAGCCGTTTGCGTACCAGCCGTCGGATATTTTCACGCTATAATTATCACTGTTGGGCTGTATCCAGTTAAACGGGGCGTACGAACATTCCATGCCTACGCGTAATTTCTGAGAGTTGTCAACATTATTATTAAATTTAATATATTTAAATAAAAATACTGTTCCAAACATGCAAAAAAATAAAACTATTATTTTTTTAAATATATTTATAATTACAACACCTCACAGAAATTTTTGTATTAATTTTATTATAAATATAAAATATCTGCAAGAACCGAAAGCGTGAAATAAAAATCATAAAGATAACGTAATAAAATTTTTGGCGTTCTGAATACGCGACTGGTATAATGAGGTGGTAACTCGAACTACGAACTGTATTGTGGATTAATACTATATTTTTGCGTATTTCAGCAATATAACTGTGTACAATGCCGTTTTTTAAAAAAACACATATTTTTTGTTGACAATTTTAATCATATTAGGTACAATAAAGCCGTGGTATGTTTTATTTATACAGATGGCGGCATAGCTCAGTGGCTAGAGCGTTCGGTTCATACCCGAAATGTCGATGGTTCGAATCCATCTGTCGCTACCACGGCGTTAATAATCCAAATTATGGCCCGGTGGTCAAGCGGTTAAGACACCGCCCTTTCACGGCGGTAACACGAGTTCGATTCTCGTCCGGGTCACCAAAATTTAGAATAATCAGGTAGTGTTACATTTTTATTAGCGGACAGACTTTGTTAGATGTTTTTTTGAAATTTGTAACTTAATTGCTGTACGTATGTTTTGGGTGTAGTAGTGTTGCTGTTGATTGGATTAGCATACAGCAAATGAACGCGTAGCTCAGTTGGTTAGAGCGTTCGCTTCACACGCGAGAGGTCAAGGGTTCGAATCCCTTCGTGTTCACCAGAATTACATGTGCTTGTGTATTTGTAGCCTTTTTGAATGATTTTTTCTCTGTAAAAATGACTATTGGTGTAATAGAAGTTTATAGAGGCAACCAAGGTGTTTAATTTGGCAATCTACTTTCATTTGTCTCGATATCGAGTTTTACAAAAAGCGAAAAGATTTTTGATAACAGAGAAAACATGTTCAAATTTAGCTCGAACAGAAGATTTTTGGTGTTCATTCTTTTTAGCCTTGTGCTGACCGCTTTTGGAGAGAAGTTTGATCTGACTTGGTTTACTTCAATTTGTTTGAGATTTTTCGCGGGATTTTTGCTTTACCTTGTTTCTTTTGAATACTTGTTTGATTCAGAATGATACAGCAGATATCAAGGCGAGTTTTAACTTAAAATTTTATTTTATATGTTAATATTAATATTTTTTTAAATATTTTTTTGTTGTAATTGTGAAATATAACAAAAACGCGAATTTTTTTGACAAGTTACAGATATTTAATGTATAATTTAAACGATGATTTTGTTTTATGGTGGGAGACGACTTTTGGAATTTGAACATAAAACCGTGCTTGTTGCCGAAACAATTTCTAATTTAAACATTAATCCCGATGGCATTTATGTCGATTGCACGGCAGGTGGCGGAGGCCTATCTTTTGAAATCGCATCAAGATTATCACGAAGAGGAAAGCTAATATGTATAGATCAGGATCCTGATGCCATTAATGTTTGCAGGCGACGTTTAGCCCAATTTGAAAATGTAAGTATAGTTCATGGGAATTTTTCAGAAATTTCTCGTATAGTACATAGTTTTGGTATTGATTATGTGGATGGTATAGTTCTTGATATAGGGGTTTCATCGTATCAATTGGATTCTGCCGACAGAGGCTTTTCATATAAGAACGATGCTATTTTAGATATGAGAATGAGTAAAACCGGAAAATCGGCTCGCGACGTTGTAAATAGTTTGAACTATTTGGAATTAAAAAAGATTATTAAGAATTATGGAGAAGAAGAATTCGCATCGCGTATTGCTGACCTGATTGTAAAAAAAAGAATTACAAAGTCGATAAATACAACTTGTGAACTGGCAGATATAGTATCGCAAGCCATACCGTGTTACGCTAAACGTTGCGGTGGTCACCCTGCTAGAAAAACTTTTCAAGCTATAAGAATATATGTTAACAATGAATTAGCGAATCTTGAGAAATGCCTTGATCAAAGCGTAGAGTTGTTAAAAAGCTTTGGGAGATTATTGATTATCACATTCCATTCTTTGGAAGATAGAATAGTTAAGCAAAAAATGTCATTTTGGGCTAAACCGTGTATATGTCCTCCAGATTTTCCAGTTTGTGTATGTGGTGCTAAACCTAAAATTGAATTAATTATCAAAAAACCTATAGTTGCGTCTGCATGCGAGGTGGCAGAGAATTTTCGTAGTAGAAGCGCTAAATTGCGAGTTTGTGTAAAAATATAGAAAATATTTTTTAGAGAAAAGAGTGATTTTTATTTGAATAATTTTGCGTATGATTTTGAAGTTTTTGAAAACAATCAACCTAAGAAATCGGGTAACGTCCTTAAACTTCCTGATAAAAATCAACGTCTCAAAGCACGAAAATATGCCAAAAAAATGTTTTGGATTAGATGTATGTTTGGTTTTTTTATGGTAGCGATGGTTGTCGGAAGTTTTGTTTTTGGACAGGCTATAGTATCTGAGTATGTAACCAAAATTTCTATTTACAAAACAAATCTTAGTGCAATTAAAAATCAAAACGATCAACTGGAAATGCATTTAATATCTAAGAGATTTTGTGATAACAAAAGCTTTGATCATAGCAAGAGTCTTGATACACAGTCGATAGAGCATATTACGGTTAGTTTTAAAGGTCAAAAAGACCATTAATCGCAAAAGCCAGCCTGCTGACAATTAACTTTAGTTACGCAATACAAATTGGACAATTAACGCAACCCGCACTCCAAAAAAATTGACGATTGAATTTAGTAAAATTAGTAATATAGCGAGTGCAGCTATTATCAGAATATCTTGACAGCACTATAGAGATTTAAACTGTAGGTTAAAACAGTTAGTTACCGTAATATATTGTGTTGTTTAGATCAAATAACAAAACAATAACATTACTGTTATCATGGTTAATGATATTTATAGATGTTGTTATGCTATTGCTTGAGAATATAAATTTTAGTCATTCAAAAACCCAAAATAACTCAGTAGCCCATCATAAATACCTCTAGCAAACTCTTTTTGGTTATTGCGTAATTTCTCGGAATCTTTTTGGTTAGTAATGTAAGCGAGTTCTATTAAAACCGCCGGCATATTAGTATTTTTCAGGACATATAAAGACGGTCGTACTCTTACTCCGTTATCTTTGGTTTTTAAAATATTCACTATATTTTCAAGAATGTGCTCGGCCAAAAAATAAGATTGAGAATTTTCTTTATAGACATACATTTCGGTGCCGTTAATATCGGGATTTGTGTTGGCGTTGGCGTGAATACTCAGAAAATAATCTGCAGGCCAATTATTCGCCATTTTGACGCGTTCTGCAAGACTTGAACTATTGCTGGTACCAAGAATTTCATCAGGTGAATTTCTAGAAGTTCGAACTTCAAAACGTGGATCTTGATTCAAAAGTTCAGCCAAAAACATGCCTACATTGTACGTAATATCCTGTTCACGGAGTCCAAATCCCTCGGCTCCGGCGTTAATATTTCTCGGATTATGGCCCTGATCTATAAAAATTTTTATCGCCAAAACAACCACTCTTTTCTTTAGATTTATGTTATATTAAATTATATGTAAACACGAGAAATGAGGTTAAATGCAAAATTTGATAGCAAGAGTAGCCGTAAAGAAAATAAATTTTCAGGCAGATAAATTATATGATTATATTGTTCCGGAAGAGTTAAGAAGTGAGATAAAGATTGGGCAAACAGTAGTTGTTCCATTCGGCAAAAACAACAAAAAGCAGCACGGATTAGTACTCGAAATTTGTGAATATAATACAAATAATATAAATTTAAAATACATATGTAATATACTGAAAAATAATTTATGTGTTTCAGAAGAAATGATAAAAATAATTGAATATTTAAAAGAAACTTGTTTTTGCACATATTACGAGGCTTTCAGGACAGTTATGCCTGAGATTTTGTCCGAAAAATTAACGAAAATCACATATGTTATAAATAATAATATAATATATGATAATTTGAATAAACAAGAACAAGAATTTTTATATAATTTTCGTGATAAAAACAGTTTTAGTTCCGAAGATTTGAAAAAATTAAATATCAAAAATTATTATAATATTATAAATTCTTTGTTAAACAAAAATATAATCACAGAAAAAATAAATATATCCGGTTTAAAAACTCCAAAAAATAATAAAATATTAAAATTAAAAGAAAATTTTGATATTTATAATAATAAATTAACTCAAAAACAATTAGTTATATGCGAATATTTAAAAAAACATGATAATATTAGTATTCAAGAGCTTAGCAAATTAACAAATATAAATAATAATATTATAAAAAGATTAATTTTGAAAAATATTATAATAGAATATGAACCGGAAAATAATACAGAAAATTTATTAAATAATATAATATTAAACTCAGAACAAGAATATGTTTTTAATGATATTTTAAATACATATAAACATAATAATTATAATACGTGTTTGTTGCATGGTGTTACAGGTAGTGGTAAAACACAAGTTATATTAAAATTAATAGATTATGTACTAAGTATTAACAAAAGTGTAATATTTTTGGTTCCGGAAATAGCTCTGACTACGCAATTTTTAGAATTATTTAGATCAAAGTATAAAAATATTTGTCTTATACACAGCTCTATTTCTAATTCAGAAAAAATCGAAGCCTGGAAAAAAGCCCAAGATAATAATCCAAAAATAATTTTAGGTCCCAGAAGTGCGGTTTTTGCACCTGTAAATAATCTGGGTTTAATAATTATGGATGAAGAACATGATAGTGCATATAAATCTGACTCTAATCCAAAATTTCATACGCATAATATTGCTAAATTTCGCTGTAAATATCACAATTGTATGTTAATATTAGCTTCTGCTACTCCGTCTCTTGAGAGTTATTATCAAGCAAAAAAAAATAATTATAATTTAAGTATATTAAAAAACAGGTATAAAAATAATAAATTACCTGACACAAAAATAATTGACATGAATAATCCAAAAGAATTCATAAAAAATAGTGTTTTTAGCAGAACTTTTTTGGATATGCTAATCAAAAATTTCGAAAAAAAACAACAGTCTATTATACTCGTAAACCGTCGTGGATATAATACGTTTGTAAAGTGTTCGAATTGCAACGAAGTCCAAATGTGTCCGTACTGTAGCGTCTCTCTTGTTTATCACAAAACTAACAATAAATTAATCTGCCATTATTGCAATTATCACAAAAATTTCGCTGAAACTTGTTCGTATTGTAACCAAAATTCGTTATATTATCTGGGATTTGGTACGCAAAAAGCCGAAAACGAACTTGTGAATTTTATACCAAAATCTAAAATTCTTAGAATAGACTCAGATACTAATAATAATTTAAATATTAGAGAAAAATTAAAAGAATTCGAAGAAAATAAATATGATATTTTGATCGGAACACAAATGATTTCTAAAGGCTTTAATTTCCCAAATGTAAGTCTTGTAGGGGTTTTAACTGCTGATCAGAGTTTGTTTGAGAGTGATTTCAGAAGTTACGAACGTACTTTTTCGCTCCTCACTCAGACTATAGGTCGCTCTGGTCGACACGAAATCCCGGGGCAAGCTGTTATACAGACTTTTAGCCCGGAAAATAAAATTCTAAAACTCGCTTCGAAACAAGATTACGAAAATTTCTGTCGTGACGAGATTAATATGCGTAAAATCACAGTAAATCCACCGTTTTCTGACATATGTATAATTTTATTTAAATCAAAAAATCAAGATAAAATAATAAAAACATGTAATTTGTATTTCGAAAATATTAAAAATCTTGCAAAAAATAAATATCCGGATATTCCGTTAAGAATTTTTTCACCCAGTCCGACTATTATACATAAAATTTCAGATTATTACAGATATAAAATTATAATAAAATGTAAAAATAACAGAAAATTCCGTGATTTTATTAGAGAGATTTTCTCAAATCAAGATTTAAATTCGAGTAACGTTTCGATCAGTATAGATATGAATCCTAGTTTAATTAATTAATTCTCACAAATACTGCGGGCCAAAACTAAACAACAAAAGTTCGTCAAGAGTAAAAATTTTGTATTCTTCAGTATTTTTAGCGAGTATTATTTTTAGTTCTTTTGGGTCACAAAACTCACGCAATACTTGTCTGCAAGCTCCACACGGAGGGCAAAAATCTGTTAAATTTTCTTGATTTTCGGGACCACCTACGATTGCAATATGTGTAAATTTTCTATGATTATCGAACACTGCTCTAAAAATTGCTGTTCGTTCTGCACAATTACACATAGAATATGCTGCACATTCTATATTAAATCCAGAATAAATTTTTTCTGTACTTGTTAACAAAGCCGCACCGACTTTAAATTTCGAGTACGGTGTGTACGCTGATTTTCGCGCTATAAGTGCTTCCGATATTAATTTTTTTATAATCTCCAAAAACAAAATCTCCCTAACATTCTCTTTTTTAAATCATATTTTTCCAATTCCTACGACCATATAATATACGGACAATGCCAACAGCTTTTTGTTCTTCATGAATCTCAAAAAATATAATATAATTTTTCACTGGTAGTTTCCTGAAACTATTTTGCTTCGTTGGATTACTTAAAACCAAACTCTG
>JAFQKZ010000094.1 GCA_017414725.1 Clostridia bacterium | reverse complement strand
TTAGTATATAGTATTTGGTATTTCAAAATGTTATCTAAAATTAGTTATGCTGAAAAACAAAATTCAATTTACTTTTTTAAGAACAACTATGTTGCTCATCCTTTATCACAGAAAATTAAATTTAAAGATATTACTACTGCACTATCATTGATAAAAGATATTACCTCAAAATAAAAAATACGGAGGCTAAATATGATAAACATAAATAATAAGAGTTGGAATAAACTTCGTTCCTCAGACATTAGAAAATTACTATCTGAAGATTTTGAAGAAAACTTCTTTTTTGAATTAAAAGCTGACGATGAATCACCAGATAAATTAATTAAAGAAATAAGTGCTTTTTCTAATACATATGGAGGATATATTTTATTAGGTATAAATGATGATAAATCCATAGGTGGTTGTAAAAAATGGACAGAACAAAGAATACATGTTACAATACATGATTCTATAACACCTACTCCTAATTTTGATGTCAAGAAACTCCAAATAGATGATAAAACAATATATGTTATAAAAATAGAAGAAGGAACAATGCCTCCATATATTACTAATAAAGGTGAGATTTATGAACGTATTTCATCAGGGTCATTTAAAATAAAAGACTCTATAAGATTATCACAATTAAGTCAGAAAAAAGATAAACAAATACAGAAAATTAAAGAAATAATTGAACTAGATGAGATTTTTTTTAATCCAAATCGCCCACACAATTTCTGTGCTTATTTAGATATGGGGTTTTCTGTAGTTTGTTCCGAAAAAACAAATCTACAAAAAAATTTCTTTAATATAAATTTTGATAAAATTAAAGCAATCTTAAATGAAGGTGGTAATGATTGCAGTATTTCAAGAGTTGGATTTTCATATATCTTTAGTGTTGGTGGAATTACTATTAAAGATGTTGACGGGAAGAATATGCTATTACCAACAGGATTACGGAACTTTATCGAAGTAGTTGATGACGGAAGTGTTAAATGTCGAGTTATATTAGTTACAGATAATTCTTATATTGAAAAAGCAAACATCAGTAGTATCAATTTCTATATATATAATATTTATAAAAGGATATATAAAGAATTACTGGGGGAGAATTTTTCAAAAATATTTATACACGCACATAAATTTGAACGCTTAACTGTGTTAAAACAATTTATTCCATATTATAAATCAGATAACCTACAAGAAAATAATAAATTTACAGAATATTTAAAACAACATCAAACTAAATATGGCAATAATTTAATCATAGTAGGAAGTAGAATACCTGAAAATGAATACGAATTAATTGACAGGCGGTTATTTAATATTTATAATGAAAAATACAATAATGAAAATCTATTTTATGAATTATTCAGATTATCAAATCACAATCTAGGATATATTGACTTTCCTCCACAATAACTTTCTATTACACACATAAATTTATTCTCTCAACTAACTCCACTTACCCAAAATGAAGCTAATTCAGGTAACAAAACACACTATAAAATTATCGTCAAAACAGCAGATTTTTTCTAACACTTTTTCTAACCAAATATCTGCAAATTATTTTTTAGCACATCATTGAAAACACTTGTTTCCCACACACAATCTCCTTCAAAACCTTTTGCCATCAGCGTTTGAAGCCAACTGGAAATAAAAGCATAATTTAACATAATATACCATAATTAGATAATTATACCATTCAGGTTCTAGTGGTAGCAATACCGTGTGTGTTCAAGTCACATTATCCGCACCAGCCTCTGAGCTTTGCTTGGAGGTTTTTTTATTTTTAAAAAACACTTTTTGCAACCCGCAGTTGCGAAAGTTTCAATTCGGATTGGTAGACTAAAAACACCGGATATGTTACAATTTACTTAAAGGAGGCGGTTGTATGACAATCGGTGAACAGATACAAAATTTACGTATTCAAAATGGGTTAACTCAGGAACGGCTTGCGGAGATGCTTGAGGTTTACTGCAATTATTGTTATCCTGATGGCAAATTTGGCAAAGACGAAACAATGGAGGAAATGATTGAAAGCTGTGTTCCTTTTTATGTTGGTGAGGAGTTTGATACTGCCGAAGATGCACGAAGATATTTGGAGAAGCTTTATCCTACTTTGAGTAGATGGAAGAAATAATAAGAATCCACCGGCTTAGCCGGTGGTTTTTCTTATGCGGGCATAGCCCTATGTTATTAGCTGCGTCTCAAGACGCATTTACGGTCTGACACTTGCGAAAGCTTACTTCTGGCTACCCGTAAACGGGTTTTCAAAT
>JAFQKZ010000093.1 GCA_017414725.1 Clostridia bacterium | reverse complement strand
CGCAAAACATCTCTTTACTTTTATTGTATCCCCGCTTTACGTATTCTCCGTATAACCAATCTATGTCTTTATCCCCATCATGTTTCTCATTTAATATGATATCTACTAATTTTTCATTAAAGTCCATATCTTGACCCCCCCGATTTTTGTCATGCCGCCGTCTTGAAGTTACCGGCGTTACTTTCTCTGTGTTCTATTTTAACAGATACTTGCTTTTTTGTCAAATATTTCATTATAAACCAGTAAAACTAAACTGGAATTTTAATAAAATTTAAAACAAAAAATATTTGTGATTATAATATAATAAGTCTCGTGAATTACAAAATAAAAATTTTTGTATTAAAAATTTAGAAAACACAGGTGAATATTCATGTTACTGGCTAATAGTAATACTAAAATAAACTTGATGAAAGCTTTTGCGGGGGAAAGCCAAGCTCGCAATAGATACATAATGTCCGGTTCTCAGGCTAAAAAAGAAAATTTGAACATAATCGAAAAAGTATTTAATTTTACTGCAAATCAGGAATTTGAGCATGCAAAATTATTTTATAAATATCTGAGCGAGTTGCACGGAGAAAGCATAAATATAACCGCTGATTTCCCGGTAGATATATATAATAACACTCTTGACTTGTTGAAATGCGCACAGAACAACGAGTATGCTGAGTATAATAATATTTACAAATCTTTTGGCGATGAAGCTAAACAAGAAGGATTTATAGAAATTTCTGAAATTTTTTACAAAGTTGCGGATATAGAGAAAATTCACGGTGACAGATTCTCGAGATTTATAAACCTGATCGAAAGCAAAAAATTATTTGAATCTGATAAGCAAGAATCTTGGGTATGTTTAAACTGTGGGCATATACACGTTGGTTCTCAAGCCCCAGAAGAATGCCCAGTCTGCAAGCACAACCAGGGCTATTATTGCGCAAATATTTGCTTATAATTTTTAACCCGATAGTTTAGGAGATCCATTTATGAAACGTATCAAAATTTTCCCAGTATTATTAATATTCTTTTGTTCTATGTTTTGTTTAACAAATACTATAATAGCAGGTCCAACTACTATGAATGGAATCGGAGGATGTCCAACCATAATGCAACAAGGAACCAGTGGCAAATGGTCGTGGGCAGCATGTGCTCAGTATGCTATTTATCGGATGCTAATAGAAGTAACAAGCGCTGTCGACGACGAAGAAGAGTTTACAAAGCTTATACAAAAAGAACTAGACGATACTGAAGTGTATTATGATTGTGATGATTCTACTTTTCAAAGAGCTATTTTGAAGCGTTTTGGAAGAGATGAACAATCCGGTGATACTCGGATTTTTGGGAACTGGCTTACAAATCTCGTAAACAGACTTTTAAAAACAAAACACTTTGCTTTTGAACTTAACAAAGGTTTCAAACAAATAAGCGAACTGTTTAATACTAAAGGGAATTCCGACGACAATTTGTGGTGGATGATATCTGTAGACTGCAAAGGTAAAGGTACACACCACGTGTTTTTAAATACCATTGGTGGTATTGGCGGTGAAGTACATTACTACGATCCTTACGATGGCAAAAGTCATGTGATGGAACGTGAAGATGTTGAATCTATGTCTGTTGGTGGACCATCAATTTTAACTAAAGCATATTACGGTCATACAGATAAAGCTAAAATATTAACTATATCAGGTTTTCGTAATGTTGAATAAAATAAAATTCTATAGTTAAATAATTTCCAAAAAAATATATTTATGCTAAAATAAAAACAGGGATTAATTCTCTGTTTTTTGAGTATATATTAAGAGATAAATTCTATGATTTTGTGAAAGAAAGTGTATTCGTGAGCAAATTAAATGTACTAATAATATTCGGCGGAGATTCTCAAGAACATAGTATTTCTGAAAAATCCGCAGAGAGTATTTTTAAAAATATTTCAAAAGAAAAATATAATATTTATG
>JAFQKZ010000092.1 GCA_017414725.1 Clostridia bacterium | reverse complement strand
TTTTGCGTTGAAGATACACCAACCACTAACGTAGTGGGAGAAACTTTTATAGTTTCTAATATTGAATATGAAATTACGAAAGCTGTTGAAACACAAGAATTAGGTACTGTGCGAGCTGTCTGTTTCCACGAAAATTCGGTAAAATTGCCGAGAACTTTGACAAGCGAAGTATACGGAGCGGATTATGGTTATTTTGTGACTTCGATCAGCCCTGTTTTTGACTCTATCACTGTAGAGCATTTACATCTCGACGGTTTCAAAGAAGATAGTAAAAATACAGCTATTTCTTCTTTAGATGTTCAAAACATGTCGAAATTAAAAACTGTATATGTTGACAAAGTGGGTTATGTTGCTGCGGCTAAAGACAAATTTCCAGGTGTTGACGTGTACAAAAAACCTGGCGTACCTACAACTGAATCTATTAAGAATTTAACGTGTGCTTTAGAAGAAAACAATACAATTAAGTTAACTTGGGATAAATTAGATAACGCGGATAATTATGTTATCACCAGAACTGACAAGTCTTCGGGTGAAGTTATTGAAGCTATCACAAGAGATTGCGAATATATTGATAGCGGTGTAGAAGCTGGAAAAACTTATGATTATGCCGTGACGGCTTTTTTAGGTTCCGGAGAAAAAAATGATACTTTTACAGTACAAGTGGGTTCTTCTGGGACTAAAGAACTTTCTATTCCCAATCAAGAAAGTTCAGACGTAAACACAAATTTAGGTAGCAGTAACGCAATAATTTCCAAACCGAATCACGTTACAAATGACAATAACAGTCTAGACTCAACCAAAAACGAAGGCGATAATTTACCGGATAATAATAATTTAGAATCTAACGAAACAGATAAAAATTATTCCAGTAATAACACAAATACCAGCAAATTAAATGTTTACAAGACCGATGAAGATGACAATCATATGGTTTTGTTTTTTTGTGTTATGTATTTTATGGGTTTTACGTTTTTTTATGTGCAATCGAATATAAAAGAAATTAAAATAATAATAATATAAGAACAAATTTTTTATGGAGATGTTGAATTGAAACAAGCATGTTGTGTAATACTGGGAGCGGGCGAGGGCAAACGCATGAAATCCAGCGTACCGAAAGTTTTATCGCCGGTACTTTTCGAACCGATGATAGGCTGGGTAGTGAACTCGGCGGTAAAATCGGGTTTAGAGAAAATTTGCGTTGTAACAGGGTACAAACATAAACTCGTCCAAGACTATGTAAATACTTTGAATTACAATCTTGAAACAGTGATTCAGGAGGAGCGTAAGGGCACAGCACATGCGGTACTCACAGCAAAAGAGTTCTTAGAAAAAAATATTGATACCGATGTTTTAATTCTAGGTGGCGATTCACCGTTTGTAGATAAAAAAACGATTACAAAAGCGTTTAAAATACACAAAAATTCAAATAACTCTGCTACTATAATTTCTTCCAGACTTGACAATCCGGCCGGTTATGGTAGAATAATTCGCAATAAAGATAATTACAATGTGGAGGCGATCGTAGAGGAAAGCGATGCCGGATTTGGCCAAAGATCAATAAAAGAAATTAATTCTGGAGCATATTGGTTTAAAGTTCGTGATTTATTGAATTATTTAGGCAAAATTACTAATAACACAAATCAAAAAGAATATTATTTGACATCTATAATAGAGCTTATGATAGATTCAGGACTAAGAGTAGATGCATTTGAAAGTTCTTCGCCTGATGTTGCATTAGGAGCAAATGATGTATGTCAACTCGAGAAATTAAACGAAATTGCCCGCAATAAAGTAATAGACAGTATGATGGAAAATGGTGTAAAAATTCCGTGTCGTGACGGTGTGATAATAGGAAAATGGGTAGAAATTGGGTCAGGAACATCGATTTTACCGGGTACAATTTTGACCGGAAAGACTATAATTGGCTCTGAATGTACTATAGGTCCGAGCACTCAAATAATTGATTCAAGGGTAGAAGATAACGTGACAATTAATCACAGTTATTGTGAAAATAGTACATTAAAAACAGGTAGTAATATAGGTCCATTTGCGTCATATATAAATAAAAATTAAGGAGAACAAAATTAATGATGGAGCGTCTGAAAATTTTCACCGGGAACTCAAATCCCAGTCTAGTGCAAGATATTGCAAAAGAATTAGGTTGTGAAGTAGGTAAATCCGAAGTATCACGATTCAGCGATGGGGAAATTAGTGTTTCGATACAGGAGTCGGTGAGAGGTGCAGATTGCTTTGTAGTCCAGTCGACGTGCACGCCGATAAACGAAAACTTAATGGAACTTTTGATTATGATAGACGCTTTAAAACGAGCTTCAGCGGAGCGAATCACGGCTATAATTCCATATTTTGGATATGCCCGACAGGACAGGAAAGCCAAACCACGTGATCCGATATCAGCGAAGCTCGTTGCCGATTTAATCAGCACAGCAGGAGCACATCGAGTATTGACCATGGAACTTCACACGCTTCAAATCCAAGGATTTTTCGATATACCTGTAGATCATTTAATATCCGCACCACTTTTTTCGAATTACATTAAAGAATGGCCGGAATTCAATCCAGAGGAGTTCGTGATTTTAGCACCGGACTTTGGGGCTGTATCTCGCGCACGGCAATTTTCGAAAAGAATAGGGTGTCCGATTGCGCTAGTGGACAAGCGTCGGCCGAAAGCGAACGTTAGTGAAGTTATGAATATCATAGGCGAAGTTAAAAACAAAAAGATCATATTGGTTGATGATATAATTGACACAGCGGGAACGATTTGCAACTCCGCGAAAGCGATAGTGGAGCAGGGTGGGGCAAAAGAAGTTTACGTTTACGCCGCACATGGTGTTCTTTCGGGAGATGCTATAGAAAAATTAAAAACAGATTACATTAAAAAGATAACTTTTTTAAATACAATTGAAATACCGGAAGAAAAAATGTTGGACAAGTTTACAGTTTTAAACATCGCACCTGTAATGGCTGAAGCGATAAGCCGCATAAATCGTGGAACTCCGTTTTCGACAATGATGTTAGAGTAATTATGAATTAAGATAGTTATAAAGAGAGAAAAATCAATGGATTACATAATTGTGGGACTAGGGAATCCCGGCAAAAAACACGAAAACACTCGGCACAACGCAGGTTTTTTGGCTATTGATTACATATCGAAAAAATTAAATTGTGAGATACAAAAAGAAAAATTCAAAGCCTTAACAGGTAATTTAGAATACAATAATCAAAAAATAATATTTTTAAAACCCCAGACATACATGAATTTAAGCGGGGAGAGCGTTTTAGAAGCTATGAATTTTTATAAATTACCGGCTGAAAAAGTAATATTGTTGTTTGATGATATTTCGTTGCCGGTAGGGAAGATTCGTATTCGCAAAAACGGCTCACACGGAGGGCAAAACGGGGTAAAAAATATATTATTATTGACCAAAAGTAATAATTTCCCACGAATAAAAATAGGTATAAACAACAAACCTGACGATTCATGGGAGCTAGCAGATTGGGTTTTGTCAAAATTCACATTGGAAGAAAACAAGATATTAAATAATACTTTTGAGAATGTTTTTTCTGGGTTAAAATTGATTTTAGAAAATAAAACAGATCAAGCAATGAACTTGTACAATTAAGAATATTTAGAGTGATAGTAACATGAAAGAAAGATTAGACATACTGTTATTTAACAGAAAACTAACGCAAAGCAGAGAAAAAGCAAGGATTCTTATAATGGAAGGGCTGGTTTATGTTGACAATCAAAAGTCAGACAAGCCCGGAAGCCTACATAATGTTAATTCTAAAATAGAAATTAGGGAAAATAAGATTAAATACGTGAGTCGTGGGGGATTGAAACTCGAGAAAGCTATACAAAAATTTAATATAGACTTAACTAATTTAAATTGTATGGACATAGGCGCGTCGACCGGTGGATTTACAGATTGTATGTTACAGAACAATTGCAATGTAGTATATAGCGTCGATGTAGGTTACGGGCAACTTGATTGGAAGTTAAGAAATAATTCAAAGGTTATTAATTTAGAACGAACAAATATAAGATATTTAGATGCAAGCCTGATTAAACATGAGATTAATTTTTTTAGCGTAGATGTTTCGTTCATTTCGTTAAAATTGGTTTTGTCGGTTATTAAAAATATAATAAATTATGGCGTGAGTGGTGTGTGTTTGATTAAGCCTCAATTTGAAGCTGGGCGCGAAAAAGTAGGCAAAAAAGGCGTTATAAAAGATATAAATACACATGAAGAAGTTATTAACAATATATGTGAATTTTGTTTAGAAAACGAGTTCGATATATTAAATTTAGATTATTCTCCAATTAAAGGTCCCGAAGGCAACATAGAGTATTTAATTCACATAAAAAAATCGCATGACACATATATAAATAGTAATATCGATATATCAAATATAGTTAAAAAGTCGCACGAAGAACTATAAATTTTGGTGA
>JAFQKZ010000091.1 GCA_017414725.1 Clostridia bacterium | reverse complement strand
TAAATCAGCAACTTCTTTCTGGGTATGTTCTTTATTTTTGTGTAACCCGAATCTTAATTCCATGATATTTTTGTCTCTGCTGGACAAATTTTCGACCGCTTCACGAATTATCAAAATTTCAGCTTCTTGTTCGAGTTTCGAAGAAACGTTATCTTTATCGCTACCGATAATATCGCAAAAAAGCAGTTCGTTGCCGTCGTGATCAGTGTTTAACGGTTCGTCTATAGAAATTTCGTTTTTAGTTTGCACATTTTTTCGCAGGTACATAAGAATCTCGTTTTCGATACATCTTGAAGCGTACGTCGCGAGCTTGATATTTCTTTCGGGCGAAAAAGTATTGACAGCTTTAATAAGACCGATGCTTCCGATAGATATCAGGTCTTCTATCGGAACTCCGGAAGAATCGAATTTTTTAGCTATGTATACTACAAGTCTCAAATTATGCGTAATTAACGGCTCGCGAATACTTACCGGTGCACCGGCGATAATTTTGTTCATAATCGTATCTTCATCTTGTTTGCTCAATGGTGGAGGCAAAGTTTCAGGTCCGTTAATATAAAATATCTCTTGTTTTCGTGAAAAAAATAATTTTAATCTCAAAAAATCTAATATTTTCTTAATAATTTTAACTAATTTTTTCATAACACTTCTCCATATTTTATTAATATTTTAATTTAATAATAAAGAATTTATTAAAACGGGAGTATCTTGTGATAAAAAATTGTCTTCGCACACAGCTACATAAGCTTGTTTTTTCGAGTTCTCTAAAATAATACTGTCAGGTTTGAAAGCAGGCAACAGACCTTCGTTAGAAATCGTTCTAAACGGAACAAGTCTAAGATTTTTCGAGTTGTTTATATCTAAAAAATTATCAGGTAAAATTTTTTGAATCGAACTTTTGCGTACGATTATTACCGGTAATTGTGAAAACGGTTCTATTAAATTATTACAAGTATCTAATTTTCCGTTAAATTTTATAGATTTATTATTTAAATTAATATATATATCGTGAATTAAAAATTTGTTTTTATTTTTGTCAAATATATAATTTGAAATCTCGAAAATTAAATATGATATTAATACAGAAAATATAAGTATAACCGGTGAAATATTTAAATATATTATACTGTTGTTTATTAATAAATTTTTGGGTCTAAATACGGACCATATGAAAAACACGAGTCCCGAAAATCCGAAGCTTATAACATAAAAACATATTAAAGACTTGACAAATAATTTTATATTTTTTATGTCAAAAGTAACAAATATTATGCTCATAGACATCAAAAATTTGATAATTATAGAAATAAAAAAATTTAAATCCGGTAATAATATGTACAGTGAATAAATTGCCCCGAGAATTTCGCCAAGAATTAATCTTGTGTAATTTATTTTCAAATACATAATTTTCGATGTCAATAATATTAAAAAGAAATTAATTATTATATTAGTTACTATTAAAATATCTATATATATTACCTGTTCCATGTGCCTCCTATTATAAAAATTATTAAAATTTATTTGTCTAGATTATTTCATATAAGTCAAAATATACTTGTCAAAACTTGTCCGAATTTATACCAGTAAATAAACCAAAATTATTACTATGTTAAAATTATTTTTGTCATTAATCAACAATAAAATTAATAATATTAACAAGACATCTTCGTTATTATTCAAAATATTATTTAAAATTTTATTAATATTTTGCGGAGATTCATATTTTTGAATACTTGCGTCTATTTTCATCACTCCGTTAAAATTATTATAAAATATTATTATCTTTTAATATCGGTAATATTTTTAATATCTGTAAAAACGGTATCGCAGTGTCTAATTTTTTTTGTTTTTTGACAGATAACAACGGTCTTAGTGCATTTAAAAATCTGATATTTTTGTCATTTTGATTTTTGAGCTCAGATAATACAGGCATCAATTTTAACACTACTTGCATTAATTCTATATTATTATTTGTGTTATTGTTAATATTATTTTCTTGTGAATTTTGCTGTGGCTCACCAGAATCGTTATTTTCAGAATTTTCGGTCAGACCTAACAGCCCGGAAAAACTCTCGAGATTACTTAAAATTTCCGGATTATTTAATATATTATTAATTTTTTCTGTTAGGTCGTCCATGGAATTACTTGCCTCCTAGGAATTTTTTAAGTAATTCTTTTGCTTTCGGACTGGATAATAATTTTGAAATAGAATTCTTGTCTGACAAAACGTTCTTTAATTTTTCGGAGTCTATATTATTGTTATTAATATTATTTAACAAATCATTAATATTGTTATTATTATTTTCTGACAAAAAACTCACCTCGCATGATATTATTTTTAGTAATTTCCCCATGAATCGGGCTTATATATTAATATGCTGCGAGTCTTAAATTTATTAATAAAAATCAAAAAATTTCGAGAACAATAATATAAAACATGTGTCCAGAACACAAGAAATTAACACAAATATTAAACATTTGCTAAGTTCTCTGATGTTTTTTAAAAAATTAATTTTAAAATTATAATTATTATCTTGTTTCGAAAATATTAATTTAGTGAAATTATATGAAAAATTTATAGTTTTTGACGCAAAAATATTATATCCTATAGACGACAAAAATACCCCGGGTAATAAAATTAACAAATAAAATGCTATGCCTTTAATTTTATATATTAAATATAAATATCC
>JAFQKZ010000090.1 GCA_017414725.1 Clostridia bacterium | reverse complement strand
TATAAATTAATATATAAAAGTTAATAAGCGGTTTGATAAAAATATTTTTGTGTTACTAGCAAAAATTTAAAAATACAAGTCGCTCTAGAAAAAAATTAGGGCGATTTTGTGTTTATTATAAAATAATTAAATATATAGAAAATTTAAAAGAAAGGGAGTTCGGTATAATGAAAGTAATACTTTTGGGCGCACCTGGAGCGGGCAAAGGTACTCAAGCTGAAATTATTTCCAAGAAACTTGAGATACCTACGATTTCAACGGGTGATATAATTCGAGAAGCGTTAAAAAACGGCACGGAAGTCGGACTAAAAGCCAAGTCTTATATTGACAAGGGACATTTAGTACCGGACGAAGTTGTAATAGAAATAGTAACAGAAAGAATTACTCAGGATGACTGCAAAAACGGGTTTATACTCGATGGATTCCCGAGAACAGTAAATCAAGCCGAAGCGTTGGACAAAAATAATATAAAAATTGACAAAGTCATAGATATTGAAGTTGACGACGAGTTAATATATAAAAGAATGTCCGGACGCCGTATCTGCGAATCATGCAAGAAAATATATAATATTTACACAGAGATGAGACCAAAAGTCGAAAACAAGTGTGACATATGCGCAGGTACCCTTATTCAACGTATGGATGACAATGAAAATACTGTCAGAGAAAGACTAAAGGTATACTATGACCAAACACATGTCTTAAAGGATTACTATGATCAGAAAAACATGAGAATAGTGATAGACGGAGGTCAAGAATTACCGAAAATTACTCAAGATGTTCTGGAAGCTTTGAAATAATTTATGATAGTTTTAAAGAACAAAAAAGAGTTAGGTATAATGCGCGAGGCCGGAAAAATATCTGCAAGGGCTTTAAAACTTGCAGGAGAAGCCGTAGAACCTGGAGTCAGCACTAAGCAAATAGACGACATAGTTCGGAAGTATATTATATCTCAGGGTGCGAAACCATCGTTTTTGGGATATAATAATTACCCGGCGAGTGCATGTATTTCTTTGAACAGCGAAGTTATCCATGGCATACCAAGTTCGAGTCGTATTTTAAAAAGCGGCGATATAGTAAGCATAGACGTTGGCGCTGAATTTAATAATTATCATGGTGATAATGCCTGGACGTTTGCTTGCGGTGACATATCAAAAGAAAACCAAGATTTGTTAAATATTACCAGAGAAAGCTTGTATCAAGCTATTAAAATATCTCAAATTAATAATAGAATCGGTGATATAAGTCACACAGTAGAACAGTATGTCGAATCACGTGGTTACTCGGTGGTACGAGATTTTGTCGGCCATGGAATAGGCACGCACTTACATGAAGAACCGTCAGTTCCAAATTACGGAAAACCGGGTCACGGTGCAAGATTATGTGCAGGTATGACGATTGCGATTGAACCTATGATAAATATAGGCACTCATGAAGTAAAAATTCTTGATGATGACTGGACGGTCGTGACTCGAGACAATAAAAATTCCGCACATTTCGAGCATACGATAGCAATTACAGAAAATGGGCCTGTAATATTAACAGATCCGAGTTAAAAAATTTGAATAAAATTTAAGGCGGTTTTAGAAAAATTATGGAGTTAAAAATTGGGACAGTAGTGAGGACTCTTTCAGGACACGATAAATATTTATTTC
Source organism: Clostridia bacterium (assembly GCA_017414725.1). Classification (GTDB taxonomy): domain Bacteria; phylum Bacillota; class Clostridia; order Oscillospirales; family Acutalibacteraceae; genus UMGS1491. Next base: position 6,268 of record JAFQKZ010000090.1, on the reverse strand, counting down.
AAGTAATTATAGATATTATAGAAACAAAATATAAAAACAAATTTGTTTTATTATGTGACGGGAAAAGTCATAAGCTTGAGAAACCCAAGAAAAAAAATTCGATTCACATTGCGTTGACCAATACAGTTCTTGAAGAAAATTTATTAAAGACTGATAAGTCAATAAGAAACGCTCTGAAGCCGTTTTATGAAAAAAATGTTTGAAATTTTAATAATAAAATATTATAATAGTAATATAAATAAAAAAGGTGGTGGAGCGCGCTAGATTTTGAGAGTAATTAAAAATAAATTAAAATCTAGTTAAATTAATGTCAAAAGAAGAATGTATTGAAGTCGAAGGTACAGTTGTAGAAGTATTACCTAATGCCATGTTTAACGTAGAACTTGAAAACGGCAGTGTAATATTGGGACATATTTCCGGAAAACTCAGAATGAATTATATTCGTATTTTGCAGGGCGACAGGGTGAAAATGGAAATTTCTCCGTATGATTTGACCAAGGGAAGAATAATTTGGCGCAGTAAAGATTCTGGAAAATCTCGTGCTAAAACTTCTGACGAGAGCTCTGATAATATTTCTGTTGAAAATACTATCGAAAATAATATTGAAAGTAATATTGAAAATATTGCGGGAAATACGCAAGTTTTAAATAATTCAGAGCAAAACATACAAACTCCGGTTACTACAACTGAATTAAATATATAAAAATTTATTTGCAAGGGGATGTAAAAATCATGAAAGTCAGACCGTCGGTAAAAAAACAGTGTGACAAATGCAAAATAATCAGAAGACATGGTGTTTTAAGAGTAATCTGCGAGAATCCTAAACACAAACAAAGACAGGGATAATAAAAATTTACGGAGGTGTAATTAAAATATGGCACGTATATCAGGCGTTGACTTGCCAAGAGATAAACGTATCGAGATCGGACTTACTTATATTTTCGGCATCGGAAGAACTTTTGCGAAACAAATTATTCAAAAAACCGGCGTAAATCCGGATACAAGAGTACGTGATTTAACGGAAGAAGATATTGCAAAGCTCAGAACTTGTATTGATAAAGACTACAAAGTCGAAGGTGATCTCAGAAGCGAGATAGCTTTTAATATTAAAAGATTAATTGAAATCGGCTGTTACAGAGGCGTAAGACATAGAAAAGGTCTTCCAGTAAGAGGTCAAAGATCAAAAACTAATGCTCGTACGAGAAAAGGCCCGAAAAAAACTATGGCTAACAAGAAAAAATAAAAAATAAACACGTTAAAGGAGGAATATTTTAATGGCAGTTCAGTCGAGTGCCAAAAGACCGACAACACGTAGACGTCGCGATAGAAAAAATATCGAAAGAGGCGCGGCGCACATAAAATCAACTTTTAATAATACTATAGTTACTATAACTGACACGAACGGAAATTCTTTGTCATGGGCAAGTGCCGGAGGACTGGGGTTCAGAGGTTCTAAAAAATCTACTCCGTTTGCTGCACAAGCTGCTGCGGAAACTGCTGCGAAAGCTGCGATGGAACATGGCCTGAAAACCGTAGAAGTATACGTCAAAGGCCCTGGTGCAGGACGTGAAGCAGCGATCAGAGCATTGCAAGCTGTAGGACTGGAAGTAAATATGATAAAAGACGTAACGCCAATTCCACATAACGGATGTAGGCCGCCGAAAAGACGTCGTGTTTAATATAATAGGAGGTGTAAAATAATAAATGGCAAGATATACAGGTGCAGTTTGTAGATTATGTAGACGCGAAGGGCAAAAATTATTTCTCAAAGGGGAAAGATGTTATACAGGCAAATGCGCGTTGGCAAGAAGAGCGTACGCTCCGGGACAACATGGTCAAGGACGTAAAAAATCCAGCGAATATGGATTACAGTTAAGAGCAAAACAAAGAGCTCGTAGATATTATGGAGTTCTTGAAAAACAATTTTCACATTATTTTGATTTGGCTACAAAAATCAAAGAAGGTAAAACCGGTGAGAATTTGTTATCCCTGTTAGAATCCAGACTAGATAATGTAATATATAGATTAGGTTGGGCAGGTTCCAGACCGGAAGCAAGACAATTAGTCGTTCATAATCATTTTTTGGTAAACGGCAAAAAGACAAATATACCGTCGATACTGGTAAAAGATGGGGATGTAATTACCCTGAGTGAGAGTTCGAAAAAGAGTCCGAAGTTTAAAAATATAATAGAATCCGGTACTTCTAAGCCTGTTCCAAAATGGTTAGAACTAGATATGAATAAACTCGAAGCGAAAAAATTGAATAAACCTGAGAGAGCAGACATTGATCTCGAAGTTGAAGAAACACTAATAGTCGAGTTGTACTCCAAATAATATTTATAAAAAATTAATTATATTTTTGGTTATATTTAATGTGTTTGTAAAAGTATTGAGGAGGATTCGATGATAGAAATAGAAAAGCCGAGGATACGTGTAGAAGACGTTTCGGAAGACGGCACGTATGGTAAATTTGTAGTTGAACCGTTAGAACGTGGTTTTGGTAATACTCTAGGTAACAGTTTGAGAAGAATTTTGTTATCTTCGTTGCCGGGTGTTGCTGCGAAGTCAATAAAAATTGACGGAGTATTGCACGAATTTTCGACTATTCCCGGCGTAAAAGAAGACGTTACAGAAATAATATTAAACGTTAAAAATATTTTAGCGAAATTATACTGTGACGAAGAAAAGACAGTTAGATTATATGCTAAGGGTCCGTGTGATGTGACATGTAAGCATATTGAGCATGATAGTGACGTCGAGATTATAAATCCGGATTGTCACATAGCAAGCTTGGGACCGGACGCTGAATTATACATGGAAATAGTTCTCGACAAAGGACGCGGATATGTTTCTGCAGATAAAAATAAGTTGAGTTTGAAAAATAATATTGTAGGACTTTTACCTGTAGATTCGATATACAGCCCGGTTTTGAGAGTAAATTACGAAGTTGAGCAGACTCGTGTTAAAGATATTACGGACTATGATAAATTATCTTTAGAGATCTGGACGAACGGCGTAATTATGGTAGAAGAAGCGGTTTCTGTAGCTGCAAAAATCTTGATAGAACATTTGAATTTGTTCTTTGGGCTTTCAGATATGTCTGAAACAGAAAGTGTCATGATAGAATCGAACAAACCTAAGACACTAAGAAATCTGGACATTTCGATAGACGAATTAGAATTATCTGTCAGGTCATATAACTGTCTAAAAAGAGCCGGAATAAGTACTATACGTGATTTGACTTCTAAGACTGAAGATCAAATGATGAAAGTCAGGAATCTAGGAAGAAAATCTCTGGATGAAGTCATGGAAAAGTTACATGCAATTGGCTTAAATCTCGAGAAATCAGATGACTTACACATGCTACATTCAGCCAATTATTTATTGGACGACGATGATGATTTTTAAAAAATAAATTATAAAATATGTAGAACTCGAAGGGGGGCACAATTTAAATGCCGAAGAAAAGAAAACTTGGTCGCGCAACTGCTCATAGAATAGCTATGCTAAGAGCTTTGGTTACATTTTTGTTTGAGAACGGCAAGATAGAAACTACTGTAACACGTGCCAAAGAAGTGAAAAATCTCGCTGAAAAAATGATTACTATCGCCAAAACAGATAATTTAAATAATAAAAGAATAGTACATTCTTTTGTAACTAAAAAAGATGTTACTAAGAAATTATTTACTGAAGTTGCTCCGAAATATACCGATCGTAACGGTGGATATACCAGAATTACCAGACTGGGACCCAGAAGAGGCGACGCAGCTGAAATGGCGATCTTAGAAATTATATAAAATATTTTAATTTCGTTCGTGATTTCGCTCGCGGACGAAATTTATATATAAAAAACAAAAAATATAGGCAACGCCGTACAAAAACTCAACAAAAAAGTACTGCATAAATTTTTTATCTGTAAAAAGTCATAAAATATATTCTTAAAATGGTGTTTTTTATTTATTTTATGTTTGTATGGTGTCGCCATAATAGAAAGGCAGGATATTATAACATGAACTTAGATTTGATGACGTATGTTGCTCTAGGATCTATAATATCAATTGTTTTTGCTTATATTATGTTTAACAGAGTCAAAAGTCAGCCCATGGGTACAGATAAAATGAAAAAATTATCTGAGTATATTCAGACCGGCGCAAACGCGTATTTGAAACGACAATACAAAGGCGTAGGTTTGTTTTTCAGCGTAATATTTATAGTATTATTAGTATTGTCCTGTATGAATTTGTTAAATAAATTTGTGCCGTTTGCGTTTTTAACCGGAGGCTTTTTTTCAGGATTATCCGGATTTATAGGCATGAAGACGGCTACTATGGCCAACGCACGTACAGCTTGTGCGGCACAACAGGGTCTAAACAAAGGTCTGAGAGTAGCTTTCTCAGCAGGATCTGTTATGGGTTTTGTAGTCGTAGGTCTGGGATTATTTGATTTATCTATATGGTACTTTTTCTTGAAGTTCTGGTACACAAATATAGATATTATTACTAACGATTCTGTTATGATTCAAAATATTACTTCTAATATGCTGACGTTTGGAATGGGTGCATCGTGTATGGCGCTGTTCGCACGTGTAGGCGGAGGAATATTCACAAAAGCTGCAGACGTTGGAGCAGATTTAGTTGGAAAAGTTGAAGCCGGAATACCTGAAGACGATCCGAGAAACCCTGCGGTTATAGCTGACAACGTAGGCGATAACGTAGGTGACGTCGCAGGCATGGGAGCAGATTTGTATGAATCTTATGTTGGCTCGATAGTTTCTACAAGTGCACTTGCAGTCAGCGCAGGTCTGGGCATGAAGGGTATGGCAGTCCCAATGTTAATAGCTGCACTGGGAGTAATAGCTTCTATAATTGGAACTTTTTTTGTCAAAACAAAAGAAAATGCTACTCAAAAATCACTATTAAAATCTCTCAGAACCGGTACATATATAAGTGCGTTAATTATAGCTGTAATATCAGGTTTTGTTATAAATTATTTGTTACCAAAACATATGGGCGTGTTTTACGGTGTTCTCGCAGGACTAATCTCCGGAATTTTAATTGGCTTTACTACAGAATATTTTACGTCTGACAGTTACAAGCCTACACGAGAATTATCAAAGACTTCTGAGACAGGTCCCGCGACAGTTATAATCGGCGGATTATCATTGGGTATGAGCTCTACAGTATGGCCGGTTATAATCGTCGGCGCAACAGTACTCGTAAGTTTCTTTGCATGTGGCGGAGATATCACAAATATTTTGAGTTTCAATCGTGGATTATACGGCATAGGAGTCGCCGCAGTGAGCATGCTGTCGACTTTGGGGATAACTCTAGCGACAGACGCATACGGGCCAATAGCTGATAATGCCGGCGGTATAGCTGAAATGGCAGGATTAGGCGAAGAAGTTCGTGAAAGAACTGACGCTCTGGATTCTTTGGGAAACACTACAGCAGCTACCGGAAAGGGCTTCGCGATAGGCTCTGCGGCTCTAACAGCTTTAGCGCTTATCGCAGCGTATATTTCTGAAATTAAAACTCTGGCTCCCGGATTAGTATTTGACTTGAGCATTACAAATCCACCGGTACTCGTAGGATTATTTATCGGAGCAATGGTACCGTTTTTGTTCGCGGCACTCACTATGGACGCCGTAGGGAAAGCAGCACAGAGCATAGTCCATGAAGTACGCAGACAGTTTAAAAACATCAAAGGTCTACTCGAGGGAACAGCAGAACCCAATTATGAATCATGCGTAGATTTGTGCACAAAGTCTTCTCAAAAACTTATGATTTTACCGGCGATTTTAGCTGTTATAGTACCGATTCTAGTCGGAATAATTTTAGGCGTAAACGGTGTCGCAGGATTTTTAGCTGGCACTACAATTACGGGATTTGTCCTAGCGATTATGATGTCAAATTCCGGCGGAGCATGGGACAACGCAAAGAAACACATAGAAGCAGGAAATCTCGGCGGTAAAGGCTCGGACAACCACAAAGCTGCAGTTGTTGGAGATACCGTTGGAGATCCGTTCAAAGACACTTCAGGTCCGGCTATAAATATATTAATTAAGCTTACATCTATGGTTGCAATCGTCTTCGCAGGTCTGACAGTAGCCTGTCACATATTTTAAAATATAAATAATTAGCACCCAGAGAGCGTTCTGGGTGTTTTTTAGAATCATGATGTCAAATTCCGGCGGAGCATGGGACAATGCAAAGAAACACATTGAAGCAGGAAATCTCGGCGGTAAAGACTCGGACAATCACAAAGCTGC
>JAFQKZ010000089.1 GCA_017414725.1 Clostridia bacterium | reverse complement strand
CTCTATTTTTTTCACAAATAAATCGTTTTCATATATTGATAATTTGTCTTCTATTTTTTTCAGATTTTTCTCGATAGTCTCGCAAAGTTTTTTGTCTTTCTCGGTAATCCTCGACTTCAATTTGTCGTAGGAACTTTTAAGATTACTCAAAACAGTTTTATTGTCTAGTTTTATTTTAAGATTGCTCAAAAATCTTTCTAATTTTGAATTATTATCTAAAACTTTCTTTTTATTGTTAATTATATTTTTCGCCCAAGCATATTCTGATTTATCGTACCAATTTTTTTGATTTTTGATAGTTTTTTTAGTATCTTTTTGATCGTCAGTTTCAGTTTTAGGTTGTGGGTAAACGCGATTAAATCCGGAATTCAGAGCTGTATTTAATTTAGTAAAGATATCTTCTTCAATTTTAGAAATATCTATAGCTTTTGTTTCAACATAATTTTTTACATCGTTACTAACTAAACTCTTAGTTAAGTCCAATAATTCTCTACCGTCTTTGTACTTGTCGTCTTCCCTTAATTCACGCAAATCGACAATTGACTTTTGAAGTTTTTTATAATTTTGTACAAATCCTGGGGCACAGAACATCGGCCAGAACACTCCAATAGTTTTCTCAGAGATATCATATTGAGGATATTTTTTTTCCACATCTGCTAATAGTTTTTCTAGTTTATCAGGATAATTATCAAGAATATATTTCATATTTAAATACTCATCAGAAACAAAAAACTGACTTGCGAACGCTTTACAATTAGAGACTATAATTCCCGGGGAAATTTTTTTGAGAAGATCCGTAGAAACATCGTTAATGGCTTTCCAAAACGGGTCTACGTGGTTGCCGAGAGTAGAAAAATTAGCCATTCCGGGTAGTCCCGGCGGCGGAGGAGGCATACCCGGCAAACCTCCTTGAGTATTTAATCCCAGAGGAGGCGGTGGCGGCGGAGGTTTTATCCCAAGTGGTATCTCAGGCATCTTAGGCTCATTAGGAATACCTAGGTCAGGTATCACTCCATCTATATTTTTTGTAATATTATCTGCAAATTCAGTAAATTGGTTTTGAAGTTCGGGAACAATCGTATCTTCTACATGTTCTTTTATTTCTTCGATTTTCGGAATTATTAAAGTTGTATTAATGTGTTTATATAGCTCACTTATGTTATTAGTAATATTTGTTGGTGCATACTCCATAAACACCTCAAATCTCTTGATGTAGTTCTCGGAATTTTTTAATTTTTGTTCTATTTCTTTTATTTTATTATTAATATTCTGGCTGTTTTTGTCGAAATTTGCTAATAAATTTACTAGATTGTGTTCGGCTTCAGATATTTCCAATTTATTATATGTAGTATTTAAATTTATGTACTCTATGAATTTTTCAAATCCTGTAAGTATATCTTTTTCGTTAATAGTTTCAAGTTTTTTTGATGGCGAAGAAAATATATCATATAAAAACTTGAGCTCGAGACCTATTGGTATAGTTGCCAACACACCGGCCGGCACTAGATATTTCAAATATTTTCGGAGTTCGCCGGGATTTTCTTTTATGCGATCTTTTATAGTTTTGTATTTTCCTGTTGTTTTTTTGACAGGCGTATTTTTTATAGTTTTTAATTCGGTTACAGTTTCAGAGTACAAATTTTGTTGCGTGAACATACTAGACAAAATTACTACAGAAATTATTTTTTTATATTTATTATTCATAAACAACTCCTCTTTTCTGATTTTATATTGTAAATAAATTTATTCGTAAATAAAGATATTTTTTTGTGTATAATATATAAAAAAATCAAAAATTTGTCTAGTTATTCAAAATCTGGTATATTATTTATAATTATAATCACAGGAGTGACTTGCGGGATATGTTCGAGATTGATAAAAACAAAAAAACGATTTTTAGTGCTGTACAACCTAGTGGTTTTCTGACTCTTGGCAATTATCTCGGAGCTATTAAAAACTGGATTAATTTTCAGGATAATTACAATTGTATTTTTTCTTTGGCCGACTTGCACACTATTACTGTCAAGCAAAATCCAAAAGACTTTCATGACAGGATTATAGAGCTGTATGCGCTGTTTTTAGCGTGCGGAGTTAATCCTGAGAAGAGCATATTTTTTATTCAGAGCCACGTCCACACACATGCAGAATTATCGTGGATTTTGAGTTGTTTTACATATTTTGGCGAGCTTTCCAGAATGACGCAATTCAAAGATAAATCCCAAAAATATGAAAACAATATTAATTCCGGATTATTTACTTATCCGTGTTTAATGGCCGCAGATATTTTGCTGTACCAAGCCGATATAATTCCCGTAGGAGCTGACCAGAAACAGCACATTGAACTTACTCGAGACATAGCTATAAGATTTAATAATTTGTACGGAGATATTTTCAAAATCCCTGAAGATTTCATTCCAAAAGCAGGAGCGCGCATTATGTCGCTGCAAAATCCTGAGAAAAAGATGTCAAAATCTGACGAAAACGCAAATTCTTATATTGCACTTTTAGATTCTCCGGATATTATTGTCAAAAAAATCAAAAAAGCTGTTACAGATTCTAACAATTTAGTTAAATTTACTGATAAGAATACAGGTATAGACAATTTAATTAATATATACAGTTCTCTTACAAACAAAAAAATTGTAGAAATAGAGCAAGAATTTGAGAATTCAAATTACGGAATATTTAAAAATAAAATTTCAGAAAAAATTATAGAGACGTTAAATCCAATACAAGAAAAATTTAATTATTATATAAAAAACAAAGATTATTTGGAGATTAATTACAAGAAATCTGCTGAAATGGCACTCGAAATCTCTCAAAAAACGCTAAACAAAGTAAAAGAATCTATTGGTTTTTTAAGTTTATAATAAATTAATATTAAATTATATCGAGGTGCTGATATTATGATAAAAAAACTACAGAGTGGCTCGGATATTCGTGGGATAGCAAGTAATATTAACAATAATTTAATAGAATTAACAAATGATATTACAGAAAAAATAATGCAAGGTTTTGCGATATGGCTCTCGAACACCTCAAATCTAAATTTTCGTGATATTAGCATAGCAGTAGGCCATGACTCGAGAAATTCGGCAATGAGGATCAAAAACGTAGTGATTAATACACTGAGAAATATGGGAATTACAGTTTACGATTGTTCATTATCTTCGACTCCAGCGATGTACATGGCGATTTCGATCTTGCAGTGTACGGCAAGCATAGAAATAACGGCCAGTCACTTGCATGGCGACAAAAACGGATTTAAATTTTTTACATCTAGCGGAAGTTTGAGTTCAGATAACATTACAGAAATATTAAATATAGCTAATAATCCCGAAGTATTGTTAAAAAACAATTATGTTGGGACTGTTCGCGAGATAAATCTTATGAGCTACTACTGCGAAAAGCTCAGAAATTTAATCAAGAACGAGATAAATTCTAAAGAAAATTTCGAGAAACCGTTAAAAAATCTTAAAGTTGTTGTCGACGCAAGCAATGGTGTTGGTGGTTTTTTTGTGCGAGAAATCCTAGATATCTTGGGCGCCGATACAACCGGAAGCGTGTGTCTTGAACCTGACGGGAATTTCCCAGTTCACGAGCCAAATCCTGAAGATCCGGAAGCCATGAATTATATAGCAAATATAACCAAAAAAGCCGGTGCAGATTTAGGCATAATTTTCGATACAGACGTTGATCGTGTCATGATTGTTGATTCTGATGGCGAAAAAATCACGCATAATAAATTTATAGCACTCGTTTCGGCTATAATTTTGGAACAAAATCCGAATTCTATAATAGTAACGGACTCTGTAACTTCGGAATCCCTAAAAAATTTCATAAAGACCCTTGGCGGGCACCAATTTCGGTACAAACGCGGGTATAATAACGTGATTAGCATGGCAAAAAAAATAAATAATAAGAACAATTCATGTCCATTGGCTATTGAAACTTCGGGGCACGTGGCGTTTCGCGAGAATAATTTTATAGACGACGGCGCATATTTGGCGTGCAAAATTCTAATCAAAATTATGTTATTAAAAAAAGAGCAGAAGAAATTGCACGATCTCATAACAAATTACAAATCTCCGATTAACGAAATTAACATGAGATTTGACATAAGTTCGAATAATAACATAGAAAAAGTTTTCAACGACTTGGAAATTCTAGCAAAATCCGGAAAAAACATGGAATTAGACTCTGAAAACGTAGAAGGGACGCGAGTATACTTCCCGGCAAAACACCAAAACGGCTGGCTGTTACTTCGAAAAAGTTTACACGATGACAAATTGATTTTGTACGCCGAGAGTTACGTTCCCAACGGACTGAAATCTATTTTAGACTTCACAAAACAGTTCTTGAAAAAATATGATTTCATAAATATTAATTTTTAGCTTTATTTTTAATAAATTTGTACATAAAACAAATTAAAATCAGCAGTACAAGACCTGCAATAATCAAATAAATACGAATATTAGACGTATTATTTTCGGGTTCAATAATAATTTCTGTATTGTTATTATCTTGAATTTCTTCAGGTTGAGAGATTTCAACGGACTCAGAAACTTCCTCAGATTTATTTGTTTTGTCTATTTTCTTAGGCTTTTTTGTTTTATTTTTAGGTATATTTTTGGATTTAGTGCGAGATTTAACTTTAGGTTTTTGTGAATTTTTGATAGATTTTTCTTTTTTACGTGCAGTAATATTGTGCGTATTTTTTGTAATATTAAGTTTGGGCGATTTATAAGTCGGCTCAGAATTCGTTTTTTGTAATTCACGTTGTTCAACTTCAGGATCTCCTGTTATATTTATATTTTCTGTGCGTATATTTATTATTTGATTTGTGTTAATATTTATGAATTTGAAGTTAATATCAGTATTACAGGACTTGCAATTCTTTTTAATATCGAAGAAAAACTCAAAATTTTCACTAAAATCCGTTAAATTTTTGGGACGTCTTTTAGGAGTTTCCTCAAAATCATGAGATATTTGTACAATATTGCCATTTTTCGAGACTTTAAGAGCCTTTTTTCTGAACTTACCAACATATTTAAATTTCTTGTATTTTAAAATATTATTATTAAATTCTATCTGAAATATAAAATTATTATTAAAATATTCTTCGAGTTCTTCAGAAGAGTCAAATTTTAAATTTACAGAAAAATTTTCGCCTGCATTGTGATTGTTATTATTTACCAAATTTTCGCACGATATATTATTATTTTTATCTATTTCATTAGCATATAGCGGTGAAAATGCGAAAAAATTACCTATTAAACATGAAATCACTACAAATATTTTGCTTTTTAACATATAAAACGCCTTTCTTTTAATTTATCTTTGAGATATAATTTTGGGTAATAAGAAATATATTGATACTCGGGGGTATTACAGTCGCATGAATTATGTTTCGAATATTTTTAATCTTAGTTTAAGAAATCAAGCATTGGAATTTTTTGAATCTTTAATAATCCTGGTTCTTGGTTGGTGGGGAATCAACAAAATTTCAAAGATTTTGCTGGTTTTTCTAAACAAATCTAACATAGATACAAGTATTATTTCTTTTTTGAGTTCATGCTCAAAATTTTGCCTAAGAGTAATTTTAATCGCGATTGTTATGAGCAAAATTGGGTTTGACATGACTTCAATTTTGGCTGCGATCGGTGCATCTTTCATAGCTATCGGCATTTCCCTGAAAGAGAGTCTGTCGAATTTTGTCAGCGGAATTGTGCTTGTTGTGACGAAACCGATTCATATTGGCGATACGATTGAATTTGATGGCCATTCGGGCACGGTCATGAAAATCGAGATGCTTTTTACGACTCTGCAGACCCAGGAAGCCGATAAAACCGTGATTATTCCGAACAATAGATTGGTTTCGAATAGTATTTTGAGAAAGAAAAGTTCGCACAATATTTTGAGGTATGATATTCAAAAAACGCTTCCTGAAAACATTTCAAACAAAGATATTATTAAATCTTTACAAAGAGAATTTTTGATTAATAATAAAATTTGCGAGTTTCCAGCGCCGGAATTCGAAATACAAAGCCAATCAGAACTTAATAATAAGCAATTGCACATAACTGTGTGGTACAAAGAAATGTATTCTAATGAGATCGCCGACGAAATGGAAAAAATTGTAAACAAAATTTCTTATAAACTGACTCAAGATAGTTAACTATGTGATTCATTATAGCACATATTTTGATTAAAGTCAATACAAATTTATGTTAAATTTTGGAGAAAGGAGTGACAGCATGAATAATAATGATGCCTTTTCAGCGGGTGTTATTCCCGGCGGTTTGAACAATAAAAATGAAATTAGAATATTGATTTGTTATATTTTGAACAAATTCAATATACCTATGAAAAAAAGCGACATAATTCTTGTGCTGCAAGCAAATGGTCTTGCAAATTATTTTGACATAAGTGAAGCGTTTTCAGAATTAATTTCTAACGAACTAATAGTTAAATCTAGCGAAAATTTTGATGAATTTTTAATCACGAATCAGGGCCAAATAATTGCTCACGAACTTGAAAAGTCGCTACCTAAGAGTGTCCGTGAAAAGGCTGTAAATGTCGTTGAGTCTTATCTTGAGCGTATGAGAAACGAAAAAGAAAATTCTGTGATAATTACACAAAATAATTATGGTTTTTTAGTCACATGCAATATAAAAGATCGTGATTTCAAGATGATGAAACTCGAGTTGTACGCTCCTGATATTGAAAGTGCAAATAATATCAAGTCCAAATTTTACAAGGACCCCAGTGAAATTTACGGAAAAATTTTAGGGATTTTTGCAGATATTATATGTGATTGAACACGATTACTAGTAGGAGATTAAAATTGAACTTAGATTTATTTATAGTTATATTATATTTGACCGTGATTATGATTACAGGAATAGTCGCATCGAGCAATAAAAAAGTCAAAAACGTCAAAGAATTTTCTTTATCAACAAGAAAATATGGGACTTTTGTTTTGGTCGCAACGCTTAGTGCGGCGTTTATCGGCGGAGGATTTTCGACCGGAAATGCCGCCAAAGTCGCACAAATCGGCATTGGGAACATTATTGCATTGTTCGGATTTTCGCTGTCAGTGATTTTAATTGGCAAGTTTGTTGTTCCGAAAATTCCCAAACTAATATTGGAGAACAACATGTCATCTACCGGCGAAATAATGCGAGAATCATATGGTAAAAATGCACAAATTTTAACTGGTTTTTTTGCATTTATGGTTTGTTCTGGCATATTAGGCGCGCAAATCAGCTCAATAAGCTACATATTCAACGTATTTTTAGGATTAAAACCTGCGCACGGAATGATAATCGGGATGATTTCAGTCTTAATTTCAACGTCAATCGGTGGTATGCAGTCCGTCGTCGCAACAGAAATCATACAATTTGTAATACTAATGATAGCAATGCCGGTTTTATTATTCATAAGCGTTCAAAAAGCAGGCGGCGTTTTGCATATAATTTCGCAAGTTTCAAGAGAAAATCTAGATATTTTCAACAAATCAGGGCCATTAGGATTAATATCTTTGTTCATATCATTTGCAATGGGCGAGTCAATGGTCCCGCCGTATGTCCAGAGATTACTGATGGGAACCGACCTCAAAACCACGTCAAAAGCTACAATTTTAAGTGGAATTTTATCGATTCCGTTCTTTGTAATCACAGGATTGGTCGGACTAGTCGGGCTCGTCTACTTCCAAGGGCAACAAATCAACACAAATTCGATTATGCAGTCAATGATAAACGCTGTCGCCCCACCAGGAATCAGGGGAATTTTAATTGCCGGAACGCTTTCAATAGTAATGTCAAGTGCGAGTTCATTTTTAAATAGTGCATCTGTTGAGCTTACAAATAATGTTTTAGAACCTATATTTGGACAAAATCCACAAAAAAGCGTATTAATAGTACGAATTATTAACATTTTGACGGGCGTTGTGGCTTCTGTTTTCGCAATCACAGTCCCAAATGTTTTAGATATACTCGTATACTCATACTCATTTTGGAGTCCAGTCGTGCTAGTGCCGTTAATTTTCGCACTGCTAGGCAAAAAATCCACTCCTCAAGCGTTTTATGCATCCATGTTTGCAGGTGTGTTTTCAGTATTAGCGTGTAATTTTTGGGGTAATCCAACAAAAAGTTATAGTGAAATTGTCGGAATTTTAGCTAATTTAATAGTGTTTTGCACAGTAAACAAGCTTCAGAAAAAGTCTAAATATTTATAATTTTTATACCCAGTTTTTCTGCACAATTCACAATATAGTCATGACACGTAAATAAAATAATTTGCGTGTTTTTTGATGTTTTTTTAAGAAAATTTAGCGTATTTATAATTCTATTTGTATCATATCTAACCAAAACGTCATCTAAAATTAACGGAATTTCACTAGATATTAATTTAGAAATAGCAATCCGCAAAGCTAAATATGCCTGATCGATCGTTCCACTACTAAAATTTTCGTATGTTCTGTCAAAAAAATCATTGTTAATAATAATTTTATAGTCTTTTTGCACATATAATTTGTTGTATTTTTCACCCGTAATATTTTTCAAAATTTCCGACGCATGGTTGTTCAAATCAGGACTAAAAGTTCTTCTGATACTATCCAGGCACTCGCAAAAAACTTCTTTTGCAATTTCCAAACTCTTTAAATAATTTTCTAGTTTTTCCAGATATTTTTTTTGATTAACTAAATCACTATTTAAATTATCTATATTTTCGTTGTTTTTTGTTATTTTTTTGTGATTTTCGATATATAAATTATCCAAATTCATGCTTTCAAGTTGTTCTAAGCGATTTTTTATTTCAAAAATTTCTTCACTTGTAGCACTAAAATCACTAAATTCATGTTGTTCTACAAGCTTTTCAAGTTCATGAATGCTTTTATATTTAATGCATAAAATTTTCTCGTAATTTTTGATTTTTTCGTTATTTTTCTCTATTTTTTGTGAATTAATCATAATAGTATCAAAAAAGTCAAGAGCATGATCATAATTACTTATATTTCCATAATTCGATAAAATACTAACAAATTCTTCTTTATATTTATCAATGATTTTGGTATTTTGCATAATAATTTGGGTTTGAGTTTTAAATCTGCACATGATCTCAGATTCTATATTATCAATTTGTTCTTGCAATTTTGATAATTCATTTTTATTACTTTTCATATAATTAATATATTTTTTATAGTGAAATATTCCTAAAACGCCTGTAATAAACGCCAAGATATTAGTTACTATGCCGAATTTTGTAACAAAAAGGCTTATAAAAAATAGAAACAAAGTAAACGACAAAACAGTAAAATTTATACTCATAAGAAACTTTTTCTTGTGATTGATAGAATTTTCCAAAGCTTTTCTCTGATTGGTTATATCCTCTACGATTTCGCGATTTTTACTGCAAAAATTATCTATTTTTTGTTCTAGAATTTTATTTTCGTGAAATTTAATGTTTTCTTTTGTATTATATAATTTTTCTATAATACTATGTTCTGGGATATTTAATCTAGAATTAATTTCAATATTTTGCTTTTTAATACTTATTAAATCTTTTATTAACGTGATTTCGCGATCTCTTTCTATAGTTTCTAGTTTAGTTTTTAAATAACTTTTTTCTGCTTGCATTTTTTTGATATTATTAATTTTATCCAAAATTTCCGCTTGTTTTAATTCTAATCTATTTAAATTGTATATTTTTTCCGATAAATCACTAATTTCTTGTTTTGTTTCCGGAATTTTACCACTCTTATTTTTGTTGCGTGTCAAGTCTTTTATAGCATTTTCTAAACGCGAAATTATTGTATTTATAGACAATTCTTCGCTACCTGTTAATGAAAAATTAATTATTTTCTCGGTAAGCGTGTCTATATTACTTTTACTCTGTTCAAATCCTTCATCGCCAAGATTTTTGATATATCCAGTACGCTCAAAACTTTTTACGTCTATATCAAAAAGATATTCCCCAACCTCTTGCTTCTTCTTGAAATTTATAATTTCGCCTGACGAAATATTTAATAAATTTGTAATGTCTTTAGAAACTGAATTTAAATCAATTTTCTTCTGAAGTTTATAATAAGTACTGTTATGAGTGAATTCTATGGCTCCATACATCTCTTTATCGCCAATCCAGGGAGTGTATTTAGCTCGCAAAATTTTGTCGTCTTTTCCCGTAGTATCGCCACTTCTTCGACTATACAACATGATTTTTATAAATTCCATGATAGTCGATTTGCCGGCTTCGTTTTCTCCGTAAATTATTTGCATGTTTTTATCAAAACACATTTCAAAATTCTTAAATTTTCCGAAACTTCCTATTTGTATTTTGTTAATTTCCATCGCAAAAAACCTCGTTATCAAACGCACGTAATCCTATTTTTAAAGCTTCCTGGTATAATTTTTGTTCATCTGTATTTTCAGTATTCTCTATTTTATTTAATAATTTATTAACAAACATGCCCTGCAAATCTTTTCGGTATCTTAACTTTTCTATGTCGATTTTTACGTGCGTTTCATCATAAATCTTAATTCTATAAAAATCTTTTATTAATATATTTTTTATGTAATCTGTATTTAGAATTAAATCTTCGGGCAATTCACCTATTATATAAATTTCATAAAAATTTTGTTTACTATTATCAAATTTTGATATAAAATCAACGATTTTTTGTGCTATTTCGTCATGATTATGAGCGTTTGTTGCGTCTATATGCACTTTTTCGTATGTGCAATAACACGTTTTTTGAAACTCTAAATCACATCTGTTTTTCGAAATAGTTCCAACATAAATCCCTTTGTTCCCAATCTCATCGCTACCCATGCTCATGATGGAACCCGAATACGCGTACCAAGTATTCCCAATTTTTTGAGGCTCAGTTCGCTTATGAATATGGCCAAGCGCGATATAGTCAAAATTACTGTTTTTTATATCGTTTAAAGATATGTTATTGTATAATTTTGACTGAGAATTATATATGTCACCGTGAATTGTGCATATATTTATATAATTTTTATCCAAATTATTGTCAGCT
Source organism: Clostridia bacterium (assembly GCA_017414725.1). Lineage (GTDB taxonomy): Bacteria > Bacillota > Clostridia > Oscillospirales > Acutalibacteraceae > UMGS1491. The sequence goes on along the minus strand of JAFQKZ010000089.1, from coordinate 3,248 downwards.
TCGAACAAACTCTCAAGCTCGTAAATATCGCTAAATCCTGCACCATAAATTCTAGTTTTGTGCTCAGGTATTTCGAAAAAATTTATTTTTGAACTCCTAAATATATGAACGTTTTCGGGCCATTCGGTATCATAAATAGTGTTGGATATGTACGGATCGTGGTTTCCCGGCGAAATATACACCGGGATTTTGATATTTTTTAACTCGTTTTTAACTATATTTAAATCATCTTGTGAAACGTCTAGACTATCAAACAAATCCCCAGATATTAATAATATGTTAATATCCGGATTTGTGCATATTTCGATAAGATTATAGAAACTTTTCAGAATTTCACTCGTGTTGCTCGAACTTCCTATGTGTAAATCCGCACAATGCGCAATTTTTATCTCTATATCTCCCACATCTTTCCTCTAAAAATCGCCTGAAGCGCCACCGCCAAAGAAATCACCGCCTCCGCCGCTAAAGCCACCGCCATCCCAAAAACTGCCACTTCCGGTACTGCTTCCGCTGTCCCAAAATCCACCGCCACCGAAATAGCTATCATGGTAATCGTCGTCATCGTCATCATCACTATCATCATCATCGTATATATCATTTCTGTTGATGCCATAAGTATGAATAGTGAAAAAATCTTTTGGTTTTCGTAGTGCAATGACAAGCACACAAAATGCAAATCCACCAACTATCGCTATTAACACAAATATCACAACTTTAACAATATTTTTCATACTGTTGTCAACAGTTGTGTAACTTGAATAAACTTTATCAACTTCTTCCGGCATTTCTATGTTACATTCGCTATAAATCCGTGTTAAAAACTCTGTGTACAAAACCTTGACACCCGTATTCCAGTCGTCTTTTTTGAAATACGGAACTCCGCAGTCATTTATAATTCGCTTGACTTTGGAGTCGTTTAGACAGCCTTCTAATCCTTTGCCAACCTCAACGCGTACTTTTCTCTCCTGAAGTGCAAGCAAAATTAGCAAACCATTACCTTTTTCTGAACTTCCAATGCCCCAGTTTCTTGCCAAATCTAATGCGTATTCCTCAAGCTTTTTATTTTCGAGATTCTTTACTGTGACCACAACAACTTGAGCACCGGTTTTCTCGCACAGTGCTACGCTATTATTTAAAACATAATCCTGAGTTTCTTGATTTAAAATTCCGGCGTAATCATTTATATAGAAATTGTTGGTAGGCTGAACAATGCACTTTGCGCAACTAAAGCAAAACACAAACATAATACTAAACAAAACCAATATTCTTGCGAATTTAATTTTATTCATCATAAATTTCACTCAAATTTTACATAAATTCAAAATTACTCAAAATTTACAATCGGAACTTCACGAGCACTATCCGTACTTTCGAATCTTTCAGCACTTTCAAAATTAAACATATTAGCAATAATATTTGTTGGGAATTTTTTTATAGTTTGATTATAAGTTTGAACAGCTGTGTTGTAATCTCTTCTCGCGACAGCAATCCGATTTTCAGTGCCGGCAAGTTCATCCGTAAGAGCTATGAACTGAGCATCAGCTTTTAAATTAGGATAATTCTCTACAACAACTAGTAAGCGACTAAGTGCATTAGTTAGCTCGGTACTAGCCTGAGATTTTTCGTTTATGTTACCTGCTCCGGATAATTTTGCGCGTGACTCTGAAATTTGAGTCAAAATCTCTTTTTCATGATTTGTATAGCCTTTGACCGTACTCACAAGATTTGGAATCAAATCCGAACGTCTTTGCAGACAAACATCAATATTTGAATACTGATTATTTACATTCTCTCTTAAACTTACTAAATTATTATAATTTCCAATTACGTACATACTCCCGAATACCGCGAATATCCCGAGTATTATTCCGAAAATTGCCCATCCTGATAACTTTTTCATGATATTTACCCCCAAATTATTTTACTGTATATTAGAATTTCAAAACTAAAAATTCTAATAACTTTATCATATCATAAAATTAATTTAGAAGTCAAATTTTTAAGTTTTGTTAAGCAGCACATTTCTTGCAAGGCGTTAAACCTGCGGATTTTGCTAAATCAAGAGTTATTTTATAGGAGTTCTTGCCTCCACAATTAGAATCATAATGATATCTCTTGCCTTTTGGAGTTCTGTACACTGTTTTACTATTATTTACAGTAGAAACAACAGTGGAAACGTTAGAATTTGTTTGCGTAGAGTTACTTACATTTTTAGTACCAGAATTCGAATCGCTGTCTGTCTTATTTATATTTTGTGTAATTGCGTTCTGCTCAGCTAATTTTCTAGTCTGTTCTTCAGCCTGTATCCGTTCATTATCAACTATTTTGACATTAACTTTGTTACTGATAATTCCGTTTGATGATTTTGCAAAAACTTCGCATGTCCCTTCAGTATAAGGCTTGACTTGTAAAGTGATTTTGTTTCTTTCACTCGTTATGTCAGTTCTTTCTAATACTGCAATTTTGCTGTCTGTTGTGCAATATTCTAAGTCATTAATATCAGCATCTTCAGGCAATATGCCCAAAGTTATGTTTTTGGTTTCTTTTATATCTAACTCTATTTCTGTTTCTTCAAAACTCAAACTTTCTATTTCAATTTTTCGATCTTCTTGTGATATAACAGTCGTACTGGTTTCAATAACATCATTAGTTTCAGTAACTTCGGAATTGTTCTTTGGCATGAATATCACAAACAATACAAAACATGATACAGGCAAAATAATTGATGCGTACTTGAATTTACTGAAATTTATTTTCTCGTATAATATTGGCAGCAGTGTTATTCCTAATAAAATCACAAAAAGCCCAGATATAACACTTCCGGTAATCACGCCACAGAGCCCTACAAAACAAAAAAGTCCTCCGACAATATTTCGTATAGTTCTAAGTATAATATTAAAAACACTAGTATTTATCATGCACGATCAACTCCTTCGAAATTATAAATCTAATTGTGTTAATTATATTTGTAAATTAATTCGGATGTCAAACTAAAGATGAAAATTTGAGGTTTCGGCTTTCTTCCTTTTTATGTGACATTCTTTTATGTAATGTGATTTTCAAAACACAACTAAACAGTGAAACGGTATGTTCGAAATAGCAATATGGCGTAACCTTTTGTTACAATTATGTAACTTTTGATTTCGTAGACTTTCACAAAATTTGTCTTTTGATGTCTATGAGATATTGGATATATTTTATATTTTTATAGTTATTTTGAAATTGATTTTATTTATTTTATATATATG